>CAIRRW010000234.1 GCA_903881065.1 uncultured Bacteroidota bacterium | reverse complement strand
TCGCGACGCATTGTTTCAATCAATACTGATAAGTGAAGGATACCTCGTCCGAAAACCAAATATGAATCTGCCGAACCAGTTTCTTCCACACGCAAAGCAAGGTTTTTCTCCAGTTCTTTAAATAATCTATCTCTTAAGTGGCGTGAAGTAACAAATTTCCCTTCTTTTCCGAAGAAAGGAGAATTGTTGATACAAAACGTCATATTCATTGTCGGCTCGTCAATAGCAATAGGAGTTAAACCTTCCGGGTTTTCAAAGTCAGCAATGGTATCACCAATTTCAAAGCCTTCAATACCTGTAATGGCAACAATTTCACCTGATTGAATAGGCTCCGTCATTTTAGCTTTGCCTAATCCTTCAAACGTAAATAATTCTTTTATTCTTGATTTAACAACTGTTCCATCACGTTTTACCAATGATACCGGCATGTTTTCTTTTATTTCTCCTCTTAAAACACGTCCTACTGCAATACGACCAACGAATGATGAATAATCCAGAGAAGTAATCTGCATTTGCAAAGTACCTTCTACACGCGGTGATTCAGGGAAAAATTCAACTATTGTATCTAATAAATAAGTAATATCTGAAGCAGGGTTTTTCCAATCCGGACCCATCCAGCCTTGTTTTGAAGAACCATAAACGGTTTTAAAATCCAACTGTTCTTCGGTTGCTCCTAAATTGAAAAACAAATCGAAAACCTGATCATGTACTTCATCCGGACGGCAGTTTGGTTTATCTACTTTATTGATAACAAGTACCACTCTTTTGCCTTGTGCCAATGCTTTTTGAGTAACAAAACGGGTTTGAGGCATTGCTCCTTCAAAAGCATCAACCAATAAAACCACGCCGTCAGCCATGTTCAACACACGTTCCACTTCACCACCAAAATCAGCATGGCCGGGAGTATCAATAATGTTGATTTTAGTTCCTTTATAACGTACCGAAACGTTTTTTGCAAGGATGGTGATACCACGTTCACGTTCCAAATCATTGTTATCCAATATTAACTCGCCGGATTCCTGATTTTCGCGGAACAGTTTTCCGGTATGTAGTATTTTGTCAACCAAGGTAGTTTTTCCGTGATCGACGTGGGCAATAATTGCAATGTTTCTGATGTTTTTCATTATAAATTTTTTCCTTTTCTTTATTTAAGGGGTGCAAAAGTAAGATTTTTATTGACATAAGGGCTATGCGGATATGTTATAAAATGGTAAATTAACCATTTATTAAGTCATTATAACTTCTTTTTAGAAGATATTCTAAGTGTTTTCAATTATTAACAGTCAGTGTATGTTTTACCTCAAAAAAGCATAATGAGATGAAATTCCAAGAGTATCGTTCCATTCTCTTGGTTTATGCTTCCATTTTCTTGGTAATTAGTTCCACTCTCTTGGTTAGTGGTTCCATTCTCTTGGTAAATGCTTCCACTCTCTGTGTAAATGGTTCCACTCTCTGTGTAAATGGTTCCACTCTTTGTGTAAATGGTTCCATTCTCTGTGTAAATGGTTCCACTCTCTGTGTAATTGGTTCCATTCTCTGTGTAAATGGTTCCACTCTCTGTGTAAATGGTTCCATTCTGTGAGAATTTCGTCTTTTAAAAGAAAATTCGCACAATAATAAACCCTATTTTTGCCACCATTATATTTTTAAAACAAGCTTTATGGAAACAAAAAAGATTTGGTATGGCAATCCTACTTTGGAAGACTTGCAAAAAATGGTGCCCAATACGCTTGGCGAAACATTAAATATGACAGTTACCGAAATTGGCGATGATTATTTGAAAGGAACAATGCCTGTGGATAAACGTACCAAACAACCTTTTGGGCTGCTACATGGAGGTGCTTCAGTTGCTTTGGCGGAGGAGCTCGGAAGTATTGCATCCTATTTAATGGTGAATCCGGAGGTATTTACCGTTTTGGGTCTGGAAATAAACGCAAATCATGTAAAAGCGGTTACCGGCGGCTATGTTACCGGCATCTGCAAACCGATACATGTTAAAGGAGTGAATCATATTTGGGAAATAAAAATATATAATAATGCAGGCGATTTAACGTGCATAAGCCGATTTACCTGTGTTGTTTTCTCAAAGTCCAAGTTTTTATCGCTTCTGTAAAAACCGGTTATTATTTTGCAGAATAATTTACAATGAAATAAAGCAATATGGAAGCAACAATTATACAGATAAGGAAATGATATTGCTCTGACTTATCCCGCTTTTCAATCTCTCGTTTTTCTTCAAAAGTAGTTTTTTGTTTTACAGAAGAATAACTTTTTGCATACGAGTTTTTATATCCTAATCCGGAATCATACTTTTTCCGTTTCCCTAAGTTCGATAAAACACTATATGCTTCTTGAATTTCCTTAAAATTATCTTCAGCATTCTTATTTCCTATATTTTTATCAGGGTGATATTTTTTAGCTAAATCGCGAAAAGCAGATTTAATTTCGTAAGCACTGGCATCATAATTTACTCCAAGTGCGGAGTAATAATTCTTTGGTTGCATTTAAAAATCAGCTCTCATAGCTCGTTTCATTTTCTCCATCGGCAGTTTAGTATTCCGAGGATATTTTACTGAAAACGAAAATTCAATCTTTTTCACATCACCGGGCTGCAAATTATAATTCCACGAATATTTTCCTGTCTTAATATCATATATCCCTTTTGATGTTTCCAGAGCTTCCACAGTAATATCACTTTGAGTAGAAACAGGCAATTGGTCGTCCACTTCAATCTGTACAGGCGTTTTACGATTGTTTTTAACAACCATTTCATACGCAAATGTTTCTTTCACAAAATTACCAAGTATTTTTTTATTGCAATATTCCTTCACTTTACTGCGGGTTACAAGCACTTTATTATCTCGTCCCAGCGATAAATCCAGCGTGTCGTCAGCACTGCGAGTATAAATATACGACTGCCCTACATACGTTCCCGAATAATAAACATTAGCAGGTCCTTCAACCAAATTCAAATCTTCCCAGCCATTGATACGAGCCAATAGGAAAGCGTTTTTGTCGAGTTTCGGAACACTGAAATGCTGATACGTTGCAGGCAATTTATATTCGGTAACATCCACAATATATGGTTTTGAATCGGCAGGTATTGTATAGTTATTTTTAATATCAAACTCTGCACTTAATTCAGAAACTTCTATCTCCTGAAATTTTACTGGCTGTGCAATTGTTGTTTTTGCAGCGGGCATTTGAGTGCTTATTTCATTGTTGTTATTATCCTTGCTTAGTGTATTTCCAAAATAACCTTCACTTGACGGAGAAAGACTATTGCTGAATTTATTTTTATATCCAAATCCGGTATCGAAGTTTAAATCCCAAGTACTTAAAATAGGCTTTGCTGCTGATTGAGAAGGATCGGCTGTAGAAAGTTTTACTTTAATATCATTCCAATCGATGCCTGTATTATTAAAAACTTTGGCTCTGTATTTTAATTGTATCGGTTGATTAATGTCCTCTGCTCTCAAGTCGTAACTTGGCGCCCAGCCACAATCAGTAACAATATATTTTAAATCGATAGTTGTATTTGTTTTTGTTGCTGAAGAAATAAGCACCGAAATTTCTGCAGTCGGCTGATTATTTTTTGCATTTAATTCTACCAACTCTTGATTACTTCGCAGGATCAATTCATTTAATTTTGTTTTCTTCTGATCCAGTTTTAATTCTTCAGCATTTATTTCTTTCACTCTGCTTCTGTAAAAATCAGCTGCAAGTTTAAGTTCTGAAATAGATACACCTTTATCTTTACTTCCAATTGATTCATTTTTCAAAAGCATTTCTTTCTCAATGATAAATGCATCTTTGTCATTATTTATCTGACCCACTGCATCAGTTAACATCTGAACAGAATCTTTTAATAGTTTTATTTTATTGCTTTCTTTTTGATTTGCAAAATAATTAATGGCATCCGAAATAGCCAGTATGGAAGCATCTCCGGTAGTATTCACCTGAATACTTTTTGCGTTTAACTTTGGAGATAAACCAATAAAAACAATTTTATTACGCCCGGCATTTAATGTTATCTGCTTGCTATGTGTAACCTCGGCACCATACAAATAAATTATTGTTGACTGAACAGGTGTGCTTACCTCCTGCACCATCTCCGTGTTTTGACTTTTAACTGTCGAAACAATCAGCAAGATTGAAACGAAACATAATGGAAGTTTTTTCATTCTGATTTAGTTTTAGTGAGAATTTATTATTTTTTCTCGTCGGTCTTCTCCTTTTTTTGAACAACGTCTTTCATAAACACTTCCGAAAAATCTAGATAGCGCATGGGGTTTGAATGGAAATTATGCAGGTTTGATTTAATTAATCTGTAATCGGCATCATACCAAAGAATCATTATTGGAGCATCGTCCATCATCAATTGTTCTGCTTTAATGAAGTTATCATACGCTTCTTCTTCCGTCTTTGACGCTTGTCCTGCTTCAAATAATTTATCATACTCTTTGTTTTTATATCTGGTTGTATTTGGGTAAGAAGGCATATTTATGTCCGAAGGTACAGATCCTCCATACAATACCCATAAGAAATTTTCCGGACTTGGAAAATCAGCTACCCATGCAGAGCGAAACATCTCGGTACGAGCATATTTTTCATCTTCCTGCTTTTGACTTTGAGATACCACATCAAAATCGAAATTAATGTTTAATACTTCTCTTATTTGTTTTTGAATCTCAAGCATCACATTTGTGTTTTTTGAGCCACCGCTATTCAATTCCAATTTGACTTTAGGGAAGCCTTTCCCATCAGGATATCCAGCTTCAGCTAAGAGTTTTCTAGCTTTTTGAGGGTCAAAATCATATCCAGTTATTTTAGATATATCATAACCTTTGAAGGTTGGAGGGCAAAGCCCATTTATTCCTGGACCATAAGCCTCCCCATTCAAAACACTTTCAATAATCTTATTTCTATCAATAGCATAACTAAATGCCTTACGTACCTTTAAATTATTAAAGGGCTCTTTTGATAAATTAAATTCGTAATACTGACTTGCCATTTCCGGTGAGCGTTCAAGCACAAATTTTGGTGGTTTGTTTTTGAAGTCAACAATTTGAGACTCTACCATTTCTTTTAATGATTCGGAAGGAAGCCCGATTAATAGTGATAAATCACCATTTTGAAAATAATCCAGTTCTCTTTTCTTAGTGGGTAAAAAGCTAAATACAATAGAATCTATATATGGTAAATGATTGCCAAAAGAATCTAAACGATAATAATTTGAATTTCGTTTAAGTGTTACTCTGTCTTTCGGAGCTTTTTCATCAAAAATAAATGGACCTGTCCCTATTTTAGAATCTATACCATACTTTTGAATAGCTTCTTTAGCAACAACTGACGCAGCAGGTGAAGCTAAGGAGTATAAAAACGAATTGCTAGGAGATATTAGTTTTATTTGTAACGTATAATCATCAATTACTTTTATTCCTTCGATTGTTGCATTTGGTTTAGTTTTAGAAGTTTTGAAAAATTCATCTGCTCCTAATACTCTGTTTTGAAATGTTCCAAAGAAATTCGAGTTTTCTTTAGTATTTGTGCATAATAATTCAAACGAATAAATAAAATCAGAAGCTTTAACTTCTCTTCCTTTTCCTTCGCTGAAGCAAGGGTTGTCATGAAATTTAACACCTTTCCTTAAATAAAAAGTATACGTAGTGCCGGCTTCATCTATTTTCCATTTCTCAGCTATTGAAGGCATTATTGATAAATCTTTTGGATTGAATTTAACAAGACCTTCATAGATTTGGTATGCAATATCTGCTGAGCCAATGTCAGTAATTGAAATTGGATTTAGAGTCTGATATTGTTCAGTCTCGTTTATTCGTAAAATGCCTCCATAAAATCTATTCCCTTTAGCAGATCTGTTTTTATCAGAATTATTACATGAGTAGATTATCAATGTTAACGATAAGATATAAATTAATTTATGTTTCATTATTGTAATATTACAAAAGGTATATATATAATAGAATTGCTATAAAATTTCATTACAAGATTAGTGAATGTTTTTATAATACAATAACATTATCTAATAAATAATCTTTCTCTTATAGATTTCTTTAAAAATCACTTATTCTAAATGTTCAATAAATTTGTTTATTTTTGCAAAGAGTGAAAAAATATTGTTTATTATTTTGAAATTGACAAATAAGATTCTAATATTGTGTTCTCAAAAATAAAAATGAATTATAGCAATTTGAGTTAAAGACAAAATGAAGATGAAGAAATTACAATTTTTATTATTTATTGGTTTAATTGTTTCTACAGTTAGCTATTCTAACAGTGTAATAGTGCTAGAAGGGAACTATCAGGGAAAAAACATATATGTTCAAAACCCATACCAGAATTCTTCCAATGTTGGGTTTTGTGTAAAAGAGGTTCGTGTTAATGGGGTGGTTACCACAGATGAAATTACTTCAAGCGCATTTGAAATTGATTTTAAAGCGCTAAAGTTAAAAATTGGAGACAAGGTTGAAATAAAGATTACTCATACAGATGGATGTAAGCCAAAAGTGTTAAATCCTGAAGTATTAAAGCCTAAGAGTACTTTTGATGTGACAGAGATAACTGTTGACAACAATTTAGTTTTGAAGTGGACAACAAAAAATGAAGGAGGAAATCTTCCTTTTATTGTAGAACAATACCGTTGGAATAAATGGGTAAAGCTTGATGAAGTGCAAGGAGTGGGTACCAAAGGAGAAAATCATTATTCATATAAGATTATGCCTCATTCTGGAAAAAATCAATTTCGTGTAAAACAAATTGACTATTCTGGACAGGCTAGAATTTCGAAAAGTGTCGATTACGCTTCCTCTACTCCGGAAGTTAGCTTTACGCCATCTAAGGTTACAAAAGATATCACATTTATGGCAAATAATAAACCGACAGAAACAATGTATGAGATTTTTGATCAATTTGGAAATATCTTAAAAAGAGGAACAGCTTCATCCGTTGATGTATCTAATTTACCTAAAGGTGCTTATTATCTTGATTATGATAATAAAATGGGAAATTTCACTAAAAAATAACTCCCTCCTTAGATATTTTTATTAATAATCCCGATCTTTTTCGGGATTATTTTTTTGTATTAACTATTAGAATATTTTAAATGCTGAAGATCGAACATATCGGAATAGCTGTAAAGAACTTAGAACAGTCGAATGACTTATTTACCAAACTGTATGGTAAGGAACCTTATAAGTTGGAAAAGGTAGAAAGTGAAAATGTTTCTACATCTTTTTTTCAAATGGGCGAAAGCAAAATCGAATTATTACAAGCTTCAGACCCAGATAGTGCAATAGCTAAATTTATTGAGAAGAAAGGGGAAGGGATTCATCATATAGCATTTGAGGTGGAAAATATTTATGAAGAGATGAAGCGCCTAAAAGACGAAGGGTTTATTTTACTTTCTGAACAACCCAAAAG
>CAIRRW010000233.1 GCA_903881065.1 uncultured Bacteroidota bacterium | reverse complement strand
GCACTCATTTCTACGCAGGATTTATTCTTTTTAAATTTTATAGTCATTTTGGTTGGAGCCATATTTGCCATTGAGTTGGTTTTATCAACCATCTCTGCCGAATATTCTATTTTACCTTCCGAAACAAACTTCTCGTCGTTGGTTTTACACTTTGTCAAAAAGAGGATAAAAAACAATCCAACAAAAGTAATTTTATAAAGTTTTTTCATATTTTTTTTTACGATTCAAGAATTTTTTTCAGCTACAGTTTTGATATTAATCATATATTAAAGGTGCTAAAGATAGTTATTATATTGATTAGTACCATCATCTCTTTTTTATCTCTAAATACTACTTTGATTCTAATAACAATTGTGATTCCTTGATCTTGTTTTAGCCAATCTGCTATAATACAGCACTTTAATTAAGATAGTCGGGCGTACAGAAGAAATATTCAGCCGTCCAGACGAAATATACGGGCGTACAGAAGAAATATTCACCTGTCCACACAAAATATACGGGCGTACAAAAGAAATATTCGTCCGACCAGACAAAATATACGGGCGTACAGAAGAAATATTCACCCGTACAGATAAAATATACAGGCGTACAGAAGAAATATTCGCCCGTCCAGACAAAATATTCGGGCGTACGAAAGAAATATTCGCCCTTCCAAAGGAAATATTTTTTTGTAAAGTAAAGAAACAAGCGGTCTCAATAAAATGTTAATTTTGCATCTCTTTAAAAAGTTGCCTTACAGGGCAACTTTTTAAGTTTTATTGAATGATGGGTCAATGGCTTTGAATATAGATATACAACTTTACAAGCAAAAAATAGTGGCACTTAATTGTTGCGTGTTAATACCTACTTATAATAATGCGCAAACTATAGAAAAGGTAATTACTTACGTACTCATATATACCCCTAATATTATTGTCATTAATGATGGTTCTACTGATGTAACTCAGGAGCTGTTAAAGAAATTCGCTACTATTGAAGTGATTTCGTACTCACCCAATAAAGGAAAAGGATTTGCGTTGCGAACCGGCATTAAACATGCACAGCTAAAAGGTTTTAGATATGCAATAAGCATAGATAGCGACGGGCAGCATTTTGCAGATGATATTCCACGTTTTATTTATAAAATTGAATTGGCTCCTGATTCTTTACTTGTTGGAGCAAGAAATCTACACCAAGAAAATATGCCAAAGGGAAATACTTTTGGCAATAAGTTTTCTAATTTTTGGTTTCGATTTCAAACCGGCATCAATTTGCCTGATACACAATCAGGATATCGCCTCTACCCTATACAAAAAATGAAGGGAAGCAGATATTTTACTTCCAAATATGAGTTTGAAATAGAAGTGATGGTAAAAGCAGCATGGAAAGGAATAAACGTGGAACCGGTGCCTGTAAAAGTTTTTTATGCCGAGGCAGGAAAACGTATCTCTCATTTCCGTCCTTTCAAAGATTTTACCCGAATAAGCATATTAAATACCTACTTGGTAATACTTGCATTGCTTTGGTATAAGCCAATCCATCTGATAAAAAACTTTAACAGAAAAAATATAAAAGCATTTATGCACAAGCATTTTCTGGATACTAACGAACCAATAATAAAAAAATCCTTGGCAGTAGCTTTTGGCGTTTTTATGGGTATAATTCCCATTTGGGGTTATCAATTTGTTGCTGCGCTTTTACTTGCTCATTTTATGAAAATGAATAAAGCAATTGTTGGATTAGCTGCAAACATTAGTATTCCGCCTATGATTCCGTTTTTGCTTTATGGAAGTTTAAAAACAGGACAATTGGTTTTAGGGGAAGATTTACATGATAATATTTTCAATAAAACATTAACCATTGAAACTATGAAACAGCATCTTTTTGAATATGTTGTGGGAAGTATCTTTTTCGCAGTAATCATGGCAATTTTATTGGGAATAGGATCCTATATCCTCTTAAATTTTATTTGGAAAAAGTTGATTAAAGAAGCATAAAATAAAATGATCTTAATAAATCCGCTTAACAGAACGAAAAACTAACCATTTAATAAATAACATTTGTCAATAATTTTTAGCTCCATTTATCGCTTACTAAAGAAGAGAAGAGTTGTCTTCTTTCTTTTATTTCTTTGTGCCTTAGGTTTTGTCGGTTTCTTCTCTTCAAAAATTAAAATTGAAGAAGATATCACCAAAATGATGCCTACCGACGCAAAAGTAGAACGACTTAATAAGGTTTTCAAAAATTCCAAGTTCCTTGATAAACTGGTTTTAACCGTTTCTTTAGCCGATTCTACTGCTAAAGCCGAGCCTGATGAATTAATCGCTTTTACTGATAGCCTGGTTTCTTCCATTCATAAATTCGACACATCGCTTGTAAAAGAAATAACTTATAAAGTGAATGATAATGTGATGTACGACGTATACAATACCTTTATTGACAACATTCCTGTTTTCCTTGAAGAGAAAGATTATAAAACACTTGACCATTTAATAACGTCGGAAAGGTTAGATACTACACTTGAAAAGGATTATAAAACCTTGATATCACCAGCAAGTATGATATTAAAGAAAAATATTCTACGCGACCCGATAGGTATAACTCCATACGCTTTAAAACGTATGCAAAGCTTGCAGTTTGATGACAATTTCGAATTAGAGAACGGTTATATATTCACAAAAGATAAAAAACATCTGTTATTCTTTATTACCCCTAAAATCAAAGCAACTGAAACAGCAAAGAACTCTGAACTGCTAAAATTGCTTGATGATGCGATATCACTAAATATCTCTAATACCAAAAATAAGCTGTACGCTGAGTATTTTGGAACCGCTGCAGTTGCTGTTGGTAATGCCGTTCAAATAAAAAAGGATGTAAAACTTACCTTAACGATTACAATAATAGGTTTGTTTTTATTCATAAGTTTCTTCTTTAAACGTTTTGAGGTTTTCTTCCTGATATTTACCCCTGTTTTGTTTGGTGGGGCGTTTTCGCTGGCACTCCTATATTTATATAAAGGTGAAATTTCAGGTATAGCAATCGGTGCTGGTTCTATCATTCTTGGAATTGCCATGGACTACACCATTCATTTTTACACGCATTTCAAACATGTTAATTCAGCCGAAGAAACAGTAAAAGATTTATCCTTTCCTCTTACGCTTGGCAGCACTACTACAATTGGAGCCTTTTTAGGATTAACATTTATCAAATCCGAAGCATTACAGGACTTTGGAATGTTCGCTGCATTCAGTTTACTAGGAGCTGCATTGTTTACCTTGATTATTTTCCCCCATTTTATGCGGAAAAGAAAGAGTGCTGAACATAATGAACACCTTGAACATAAATTAAATTTTGTAGAAAAGATTGCTTCCTACAAATTCGAGAAGAATAAATATCTTATCTGGGGGATTCTTATTTTGTGTGCCATTTCCATATTCACTTCTCAAAATGTAGGTTTCGAAACGGATATGATGAAAATGAATTATGTGGATAAACATCTTGCTAAGGCAGAACAAAACCTCAACGCAATAAGTAATGTTTCTCTTAAAAGTATTTATCTGGTGGCTAGTGGCAAGGATTTGGATGAAGCATTAGCTAATAGTGAAAAGAGTTTACCTGCTCTTAATCAACTTGAAAAAGATAAAGTATTAAAAAAGTATTCTTCCATTTCTACTATTTTACTTTCGAAAGCAGAACAGGAAAAACGATTGTCTCGCTGGAAAAAATTCTGGACAGAAAACAAAAAGCATAAACTTAAAGAAGAACTGCAAAGCAAATCTGCGAAGTATAAGTTCAAAGAAAATGCCTTTGCCAACTTTTATGAAATGCTTGATAAAGATTTCAAACCAATTAATGCAAGTGCTTTCAGTGGTTTAAAATCAACTATGCTTGATAATTACATTAGCGAGACAAAGGATGAAACGACTGTGGTTACAGTAATTAAAACTACTTCCGAAAATGAAGATAAGGTGTATAATGCCTTCAAGGAGAATAAAAACCTCGTGGTATTTGATAAAAAATTCCTAACCAATAGATTTGTTGAAATAATACAAAATAACTTCAATTTAATTCTTGGAATTTCATCAATGCTTGTATTGATTATGCTTTTACTTTCTTATGGAAGATTCGAACTTACCATTATTACCTATTTGCCTATGGTATTAAGTTGGCTTTGTATTCTTGGAATGATGGGAGCTTTCAATATTAAATTCAATATTATCAATATCATTATTTCCACTTTTATTTTCGGCCTCGGTGATGATTACAGTATTTTCATTACGGATGCATTGATGAGTGAATATAAAACAGGACAGAAGAATTTGGATTCCTATAAAACAGGCATTTTTATTTCAGCCATTACTACAACTATTGGAATTGGTGTTTTGACCCTTGCATCTCATCCTGCGCTGAAATCAATTGGTTTAATAACTATTATCGGAATGTTTTCTGTAATTATAATTTCAAATACCATTCAGCCTGCACTATTTAAATTTTTTATTACAAATCGTGTAGATAAAAAGCGTGTCCCCTTTACTTTCTTGAGTTTATTCCAGTCTGTTTTTGCATTTGCATGGTTTACTATAGGCTGTTTTACATTGATACCTCTAGGTTTTATTGTTGTGAAATTATTGCCGTTGCCAAAGAAAACAAGACTTAAAATCTTTCATCAAATGAGGCATTATTGCACTAAATCGATGATTTATGTTCATCTTCATGTAAAAAAGAAGATTATTAATCTATCTAAAGAAAATTTCGATAAACCTGCCATTGTAATATGTAATCACCATTCTGTTATTGATTCTCTTTTAATGCAATCCTTAAATCCAAAGTTAATTTTAATGGTGAATGACTGGGTTTGGGATTCTCCATTTATGGGACCAATAGTACGTTTAGGAGGTTTCATACCAAAAGCGGCTGGTTATGAAGAAAACCTTGGTAAAATAAGGGAACTGATAAACGACGGCTATTCACTGGCAATTTTCCCTGAAGGTTCTCGTTCAGAAACTGCCAAATTAGGACGTTTTCATAAAGGAGCTTTTTATATTGCCGAGCAATTAAAAATTGATATTGTTCTGGTAATATTTCATGGGAGCGCATTCCTTCAAGGAAAAGATGACAGCTTTTTGTTAAAGCCAGGGAAACTAACTGTGCAATATTTACCTCGAATTGCGGCTGATGAAAAGTCATTTGGAGTTAATTATTCTGAACGGACAAAAAACATTAGCAGATATTTTAAAGTTGAATATAATAAGATGCGCACAGAAATAGAAACCGTTGATTATTTTTATAACCGATTAACTAAGAATTATATTTACAAAGGTCCTGTTCTGGAATGGTATATGAGGATTAAAGTGAAGATGGAAGACAAATACAGACTATTTGAATCGTTGCTACCTAAAAAAGGAACAATAACAGACGTCGGGTGTGGATATGGATTTCTGCCGTAT
Organism: uncultured Bacteroidota bacterium; assembly: GCA_903881065.1. Lineage (GTDB taxonomy): Bacteria > Bacteroidota > Bacteroidia > 2-12-FULL-35-15 > 2-12-FULL-35-15 > 2-12-FULL-35-15. The sequence goes on along the minus strand of CAIRRW010000233.1, from coordinate 710 downwards.
ATGTTAAGTTTTATGAGTGAAGATAGAATTTTAATCGGGACTGATTACGATGAAGAAAAAATAGCAACTGCTAATAGCTGTTTTTCTAAAACAAAGAACATTTCTTTCTTTGCTGCTGATGCTACTGAGTGCGAATTGCCCAAAAGTGATGCATTTATCCTTAGTGACATTTTGCATTATCTGCCAATTGAACAACAGGAAAAACTGATTGTAAAATGTCTGAATAATCTTAATTCTAATGGTATGTTATTGATTCGTGATGCAGATAGCAGTATGACAAAACGCCATTTGGGAACACGATATACGGAGTTCTTTTCTACCAATTTGGGATTCAATAAAACAAAAAACAAACTGGAATTCGTCCCATCCACTTTTATTGAAGATGTAGTTAAAAAACATAATTGTAATTTTCAGAAAATAGATAATACTAAACTAACTTCCAATGTAATTTACGTTGTAAGGAATAATTAAAAGCAAACAAATATGTCGAAATATGATGTAGTAATTATTGGTAGCGGACTTGGCGGATTGGAGAGTGCATATATATTAAGTAAGGAAGGCTATAAGGTGTTGGTGTTGGAAAAGAACCGCCAGTTAGGTGGCAGTTTGCAAGTCTTTGTAAGAGAGAAAGCGATATTTGATACAGGTATTCATTATATTGGAGGTTTGGATGAAGGACAAAACCTTAATAAATGTTTCAAGTATTTTGG
>CAIRRW010000232.1 GCA_903881065.1 uncultured Bacteroidota bacterium | reverse complement strand
CCTATTCTTGACATTTTCTTTCCTCCTTAACTATTAATAAACATAACATAAAACCTCACCACCAACTTTTTGAGTTCTTGCTTCTTTATCGGTCATCACACCTTTAGAAGTAGATAGGATAGCGATACCCAAACCATTCAATACACGAGGTAGTTCCGATGAACCAGCATACTGACGTAAACCTGGAGAACTTATTCTCGATAAATTTTTTATTGCTGATTGTTTACTTATTGGATGATACTTCAAAGCAATTTTTATTGTGCCTTGAGTAGTTGAATCATCAAATTTGTAACTAAGGATGTATCCTTTTTCTAGAAGAATCTTCGTGATTTCTTTCTTTAGATTTGAAGCCGGAATTTCTACAATTCTGTGGTTTGCTTTAATAGCGTTTCTTACTCGTGTAAGGTAATCTGCAATTGTATCTGTCATTTTATTTAGTTTTATATCTTATCCCGCACGCAGGATAATTATACATTAATACTCTTTTCTATCAATAAAGCTGATTACTACCAGCTTGATTTTGTTAATCCCGGAATCAATCCATCCAAAGCCATTTCACGGAAAGTGTTACGCGAAAGACCAAATTGACGCATATATCCTCTTGAACGTCCTGTTAATTTACAACGGTTACGTTGACGGGTTGGTGATGATGCTCTTGGTAATTTTTGCAATCCTACTGAATCACCTGCAGCTTTTAATGCTTTTCTACGATCAGCATATACGTCAGCAAGATGTTTACGTTTTACTTCTCTTGCTTTCATTGATTCTTTTGCCATTCTTGTATTTTATTTATGAGTCTGTTTACTAATTTTTATTGTTTCTTTCTAAAAGGCATACCGAATTCGCTTAATAATGCAAAAGCTTCTTCGTCATTTTGAGTATTGGTAACAAAAGTTATATCCATACCCATAATTTTATTTACCTTGTCAATATCAATTTCAGGGAAAATAATCTGTTCAGTTACACCCAACGTGTAGTTACCATTTCCATCAAACCCTTTATCATTAATACCTCTGAAATCACGAATACGAGGTAATGCAACAGAAATCAATCTATCCAAAAATTCATACATTTTATCCCCTCTTAAAGTTACTCTTACTCCAATTGGCACTCCTTTACGAAGCTTGAAGTTCGAAATATCTTTCTTAGAAATAGTTGCTACTGCTTTTTGTCCACTTATTGTGGTCATTTCTTTTACAGCACCTTCTATTAATTTCTTATCAGAAACAGCATCCCCAACTCCTTGGTTCAAGCATATTTTCTGAATCTTCGGTACTTGCATTGAACTGCTGTAACCAAACTTTTTCTGTAAAGCAGGCACTACATCTGCTTTATATTTATCTTTTAAACGCGGTGAATAAGCCATTATTTAATTACCTCCCCTGATTTTTTTGAAAAACGTACTAATTTACTTGTTTTGTCATCTAATTTTCTGCCAACACGGGTTGGTTTGCCTGTCCCCGGTTCTATTAGCATTAAATTAGATATATGAACTGAAGCTTCCTGTTTTACGATTCCGCCTTCAGAGTTTTGTGCAGTTGGCTTAGTATGTTTTGATACCATATTTACACCTTCTACAAAAGCTCTGTTTTTCACTTTGTCTACAGAAAGTACTTTACCCTCCTGACCTTTTGAATCTCCGGCCAAAACTTTTACCGAATCTCCTTTTTTAATATGCAATTTTATTGACATCTTTATTCTTAATTTCTAATTCTTAATTCTTAAAGTACTTCAGGAGCTAAAGAAATAATTTTCATAAAATTTTTATCTCTTAATTCACGAGCAACTGGCCCGAAAATACGTGTTCCTCTTAATTCATCTGTTGCATTTAATAATACCACAGCATTGTCATCAAAACGAATATATGAACCATCAGCGCGGCTGATTTCTTTCTTTGTTCTTACTACTACTGCTTTCGACACCGCTCCCTTTTTAATATTTCCTGAAGGTAAAGCGTGTTTTACAGTTACAACCACTTTATCACCTATCGATGCATATCTTTTTTTGGTTCCTCCAAGTACACGGATAACAAGCACTTCTTTTGCGCCGCTGTTATCTGCTACTAATAATCTTGATTCCTGTTGTACCATTTCTTTTTTAAATTATCAAATATTAAATTGACCTATTCGTCAAATTATTTCGCTCTCTCAACTACTTCAACTAATCTCCAGCATTTATTTTTGCTGATAGGACGAGTCTCCATGATTTTTACTGTATCCCCTACGTTACAAGTGTTAGCTTCATCGTGAGCAACAAACTTAGTAGTCTTGTTCACAAATTTACCGTATTTCGGGTGTTTCACTTTACGTTCTACAGATACTACAATTGATTTGTCCATTTTATTACTGGTAACCAAACCAACTTTTTCTTTTCTTAAATTTCTTTCTTCCATTGTTGTCATTATTTTTTCGCGTCAGCTATTTCTCTTACACGAAGTTCTGTTTGTAATCTTGCTACTGTTTTTCTGCTATAAGTAATTTTTGCAGGGTTTTCAATAGGAGATACAGCATGATTTAACTTTAACTTAGCTAAAGCACCTTTTTCTTCTTTTATTCTTTCAACTAAATCTTTTGTTGAAAGTTGTTTTATATCTGTTTGTATCATTTTGTTCTATATTCTTTTTTTAAAGGGCGACAAAAGTAGGAAAATATTTGTATATCTGGGGAATATTTTATTTTTACTTTAATTATTTTCCGTTGAATAATCTCTTCTAACAACAAACTTAGTTGTTACCGGCAATTTTTGTGCTGCCAAACGCAATGCTTCTTTTGCAACTTCCAAAGGCACACCTTCTGCTTCAAACATAATACGTCCTGGTTTCACAACTGCTACCCAATACTCAGGGCTACCTTTACCTTTACCCATGCGAACCTCAGCAGGCTTCTTAGTAATTGGTTTATCAGGGAATACACAAATCCATATCTGGCCTTCACGTTTCATAAAACGAGTAACTGCAACACGGGCAGCTTCCAATTGGCGTGCTGTAACCCAAGCTCCTTCTGTAGCTTTCAATCCAAATGAACCGAAAGAAAGTTGATCGCCACGTTTAGCGTTTCCTTTCATCTTCATTTTGTGCATCTTTCTAAACTTCGTTCTTTTAGGCTGTAACATTGTATTTTATTTTTAAATCGTTATATTTTTTTCTTAATACTTAGTAATTAATACTTAATACTATTTTCTATTATCCCTTCTATCTCCTCCGCCTCTTGGACCACCAGCACCTCTTTTTTCAAACTTTCTATCTCCTCTATCACCGCCTTTTCCTCCAAATCCACGTTTATCATCTTTTGGTCCTGTAGTAGAGCTACCAATGTTTGGTGACAAATCACGCTTTCCATAAACTTCACCTTTGCAAATCCATACCTTAACACCAATACGGCCATAAGTTGTATGCGCTTCAGCTAAAGCATAATCAATATCAGCACGTAATGTATGTAATGGAGTACGTCCTTCCTTGTATCCTTCGACACGCGCCATCTCAGCTCCTGCCAAACGACCAGAACATTTCACTTTGATACCTTCAGCACCCATTCTCATTGTTGATGCTACAGTCATTTTCATCGCTCTACGGAAAGAAATACGTCCTTCTATTTGACGAGCTATTGAATCAGCAACCAAACGAGCATCTAGCTCAGGTCTTTTTATCTCAAAAATATTTATTTGAATATCTTTTTTAGTGATTTTTTTCAACTCCTCTTTAATCTTATCCACCTCTGAACCACCTTTACCAATAATAATTCCGGGACGGGAAGTATTAATTGTTACAGTAATAATTTTTACTGTTCTTTCAATCACAATTTTCGAAATGCTTGCTTTTGCCAAACGAGCTTTCAAATAAGTTCTTATTTTGAAGTCTTCTACTATTTTGTCAGAAAAATCTTTTCCGCCATACCAGTTAGAATCCCATCCTTTAATGATTCCTAAACGTAAGCCTATTGGATTTGCTTTTTGTCCCATTTAATTTTTATATTATAATTATTTTGTTGTTTCTTCTTGATTATTATTTTCTACAGCAGGTGTTGCCACTTTTTTGCTGTCCACAACTATTGTTACGTGGTTCGAACGTTTTCTAACTCTGTGTGCACGTCCTTGTGGAGCCGTTCTCAAACGTTTCATTTGAAGTGCGCTGTCAACAAAAATTTCTTTCACTATTAAATTACTGTTTTCAGGACGTTCTCCAGTTTTTGCCTCAAAGTTAGCAATTGCAGAAGTTAGCAATTTCTCTAATCTTCCGGAAGCTTCTTTAGGATTGAATTTTAAAATATTCAAAGCCATAAATACTTCTTTACCTCTTATTAAGTCAGCTAGCAATCTCATCTTACGAGGAGAAGTAGGACAATTTTTCAATACAGCAAAATATCTGCTTTTGTTTGCCTCTTTGCGTGCGTCCGCTGTTTTTTGTTTTCTAACACCCATTTTATTATCTTATTACTTAAGTTCTTATTTAGTCGCTTTATCTCTGTTTCCTGAATGCCCTCTGAAAGTTCTAGTTGGAGCAAACTCGCCGAATTTGTGACCTACCATATTTTCTGTTACATATACAGGGATAAACTTATTACCATTATGTACCGCTACTGTCAAACCTACGAAATCTGGAGAAATCATTGATCTGCGTGACCAGGTTTTGATAACTGTTTTTTTACCTGATGCCTGTACTGCCATCAACTTTTTTTCTAATTTCCAATCGATGAAAGGACCTTTTTTTAACGAACGTGCCATTTATTTATTTTTTTTGTTGTGAAACTCTTCTTTCAAAAGAGCCATTAAACTATTTATTATTTAATTATTTCTTTCTTTTTTCGATGATGTATTTATTCGAAGCTTTCTTCGGATAACGTGTTTTGTACCCTTTAGAAGGTAATCCCTTACGCGAACGTGGGTGACCTCCTGAAGCTCTACCTTCACCTCCACCCATTGGATGATCCACAGGATTCATCGCTACCGGACGTGTTCTTGGTCTGCGACCTTGCCATCTTGTACGACCAGCTTTACCGCTGATTTCCAAATTATGATCAGCATTTGATACCGAACCTATTGTAGCCATGCAAGTAATCAAAATCATACGAGTTTCTCCTGACGGCATTTTCACTACAGCATATTTACCATCTCTTGCACTCAATTGAGCTGCCGAACCAGCACTACGAGCCATAATAGCTCCTTGTCCCGGACGTAATTCAATATTGTGAATAGTTGTTCCCAAAGGAATATCAGATAAGTACATTGCATTTCCTACTTCAGGAGTTGCATCTTTACCCGACATTAATTTTGCACCCACTTGTAATCCTGCAGGAGCAACAATATAACGTTTTTCACCATCAGCATAATGCAACAAAGCAATACGTGCAGTACGATTTGGATCATACTCGATAGTTTTAACTAATGCAGGAACTCCTGCTTTATCTCTTTTGAAATCTATAATACGGTATTGTTGTTTATGACCACCGCCAATGTAGCGCATTGTCATTTTACCAGTATTGTCACGTCCTCCTGATTTTTTTACTGGAACCAACAAACTCTTTTCAGGTTTGCCATGTGTGATGTCAGCGTTATCACTAACTAATTTAAAACGCTGCCCCGGGGTAAGGGGTCTTAATTTTTTTAAAGCCATTTTAGTTTTTTTATTTTCACAGGTCACTTAACCTGTATAGTTATTCTCTAATTTTAATCAGCAAAATCAACTGTTTTAGCCTTTCACAGCTTACTCTTCAGTAGTACAATTGAAGTAAAATTTGCTTTCCCCTTTTTATTGGGGAGCGCAAAAGTAGAAAATATATTTATATAAACAACAATCTATTGAAAATAAATTTTTATTTCTTTTGGTTTTGAGGGGACACACAACTTATAAAATCGCCTTTTCAATAAATTCTTCATTTAAAAAAACTGTTCTGCAATTTCAATTAGCCCT
>CAIRRW010000231.1 GCA_903881065.1 uncultured Bacteroidota bacterium | reverse complement strand
TTGCATTTCTGATTATGCTTTCTATTAAAGTATTGTTGAATTACAATTAAATTTTATTGAAGAAATCTTACCTTCGTATAAATTGAAAAATAAATCAGATAGCAGAAAATTTAAATTGTATTTCAGGAAGTAATGTATCTGCGATTTAAGACAGAACGAAGAATTTACAATATTAAGGAAGCTTATCTTCGAAAAATTTCCCGATCAGGAAAAATCATCGTTGTCAGCCTGAAACCTGAAGCCTAATCGTTTGCCTGTTTTTATCTGCATTCCTTCGCTTGCAGTTTGCATATCAGCTACCGATATTTCTTTTATCGTATCGAAATGAGGAGTATATAAATCGAAATTGATACAATATAATATAGTTGATTCAAGCACTGACTTTATTGCTTCGGGAGTAAGAATATCATGCACAAAATCATTGTATAAAAAACCTAATTGACGTTTTCCTTCCACAAAATAATGGTTTTCCTTATTCGTAAAAATACGTCCTATCACGTATCCTGTGTCATTTACACGATTATATACAAATGAATCATTCAGAAAATTATAGATATTAATAATCCCGCAATAGGAGCGAAACTGATCTTCTTTGAGATAGGAAGAACGCCAAATCTGGTGCGACTTATCAAATTCAAAGATATTAGTATGCATTGAAAAAATGAGTAAATCGCCGGCTACACGCAATTCAAACTCAAATGCACCTTTGTCTTTATATTCAATAATCAAACGTTTATCAAATTTCAGCGTCTCATTTCTAAGCTCTTCTGCAATTTGTTTTGCGTTTGCTTTTAACGTGTTGAACGCATGAAGTGTGCAGCTATACACATCTTGCTTCAAACTCGATTTGTCTTTGAGAGTTTTTATAATCAACTCTTTTGGCGTTTGTTTTTCCATTTTATGAAATAGATTTAGGCTAATAAAATATTAGTATGCTCTTGCAAAAACAACTCGTTGCACAGAAGGTTTCCCCGAATAAATACATTTCCCAGATTCCTGTTTATTACCAATAGGAATACAGCGAATAGTAGCTTTCGTTTCCTCTTTTATCTTTTCTTCTGTTTCGCTTGTTCCATCCCAATGCGCCATAATATAGCCTGGAGTTTCCTCCAGAATTTTTTTAAATTCATCAAACGTGTCAGCAGTAAAGGTTTTCATTTCGCGCATTGCCAAAGCTTTCTGGTAGAGATTTTCCTGAATTTGAGATAGTAAATGTTCTATCTTGTTTTCAATATCTGCTTGTTGCAAGGTTTCCTTTTCTAAAGTATCTCTTCTCGCTACTTCCACCGTTCCGTTCTCCAAATCTCTCGCGCCAATTGCTATTCGGAGCGGCACACCTTTTAATTCATACTCTGCAAACTTCCATCCTGGGCGTTGATTATCTCTATTGTCATACTTCACAGAAATCCCATTTGCTTCCATGGCTTTTTTCATTTTATCCACAACGGCATTTATCTGAGCAAGCTGCTCTTCTCCTTTATAAATAGGCACAATTACCACTTGATAAGGCGCAAGCTTAGGAGGCAACACCAATCCTTTATCATCCGAATGGCTCATTATCAAAGCTCCCATCAGCCTTGTAGAAACGCCCCATGATGAAGCCCAAACAAAATCCTGCTTTCCTTCTTTATTTGAAAATTTCACATCAAAAGCTTTAGCGAAATTTTGCCCTAGGAAGTGAGAAGTGCCGGCTTGCAAGGCTTTTCCATCCTGCATCAATGCTTCAATACAATACGTTTCATTAGCACCTGCAAACCTTTCGTTGGCAGTTTTTATTCCTTTGATAACAGGTACAGCCATCCACTTTTCAGCAAAGTCGGCATATACATTGAGCATTTGTTCGGTTTCAGCAATAGCTTCTGCCGCTGTTGCATGTGCTGTATGTCCTTCCTGCCAAAGGAATTCGGTTGTACGTAAAAATAAACGAGTACGCATTTCCCAGCGCACCACATTTGCCCATTGATTTATTAATAAAGGTAAATCACGGTAGGACTGAATCCAGCCACGGTAGGTGTTCCATATAATAGTTTCGGAAGTAGGTCGAACAATTAATTCTTCATCCAGTTTTGCTGTTTCATCCACCACAATGCTTCCATCGGGTGCAGTTTTTAATCTATAATGAGTAACCACAGCACACTCTTTTGCAAATCCTTCAACATGGCTAGCCTCTTTACTGAAAAAAGACTTTGGTATAAATAAAGGGAAGTAAGCATTTACGTGCCCTGTATCTTTAAACATTTTATCCAACGCCTGTTGCATTTTTTCCCAAATAGCATATCCGTATGGTTTGATTACCATACAGCCTTTTATTGCTGAATGCTCCGCCAAATCTGCTTTCACAACCAATTCATTGTACCACTCCGAATAATTCTCTTCCCTGGTTGATAATTCTTTACTCATAAATAATTAATTAATGGTATAATCTTTGTAGTTTTACAATCTGTAATTATAATTATTGACAAAAATAGAAAATAAACCTTTCGTTTGTTCGTTTGTCATAATGATAAAAGAAAATACATTGAACTCAATCTAAAAGTAAAATGAAAAAGTTATTAGTTATTTCGGTTATATCGCTTTATGTTTTTACCCAAGGTAAAGCACAAAATGATGGAGCATCTAACAAATATAATGATGATGTTTATT
>CAIRRW010000230.1 GCA_903881065.1 uncultured Bacteroidota bacterium | reverse complement strand
GGTATATTTGTGAGCAATAAATGAATGAAAATTGGGACAAATGGACAGTAGAAGAGATTTTCTGAAAACATCAGCATTAGCTGCTGCTGCAGTAATTACAAATGTTAATGAATCGAAAGCTTCATCACTTAAAGTTAGTTCAACTGGCACCAAGCCGATAGTAATATCTACTTGGAAATTTGGAATGCAAGCTAATGAAGCGGCATGGGAAGTGCTGAACAAAAATGGAAAAGCATTGGATGCTGTGGAGGCAGGAGTGAAGGTGCCTGAAGGGAATATGAGTGAACGAAGTGTTGGATTGGGTGGGCGTCCGGATAGGGATGGACATGTAACGCTGGATGCATGCATAATGGATGAGTTCTCAAACATTGGTTCTGTGGCGTGTCTGGAGCATATTAAGCATCCTATTTCAGTGGCTAGGGCGGTGATGGAAAAGACTCCTCATGTGATGCTGGTTGGTGATGGCGCTTTGCAATTTGCTTTGTCACAAGGATTCCAGAAGGTTACTGAAGTGGTAGAGGAATCGCAAAGGGAATGGAAAGAATGGTTGAAAACAAGCAATTACAAACCAATTGTAAATATTGAAAACCATGATACGATTGGTATGATTGCTTTGGATGCAAATGGAAATCTTTCGGGAGCATGCACTACAAGCGGAATGGCTTATAAAATGCATGGCAGGGTGGGTGATTCGCCAATTATAGGTGCAGGCTTATATGTGGATAATGAAGTGGGCGCTGCTACAGCAACAGGGCATGGTGAAGAAGTAATAAGGATTGCAGGAAGTCATTTGGTGGTGGAACTTATGCGACAAGGCAGAACTCCTGAAGCTGCCTGCAGAGAGGCTGTTGAGCGTGTTGTGAAGCTGATGAAAATCAGAAATAAAAACTTAAAGGATATTCAGGTTGGGTTTATTGCGTTGAATAAAAGTGGTGTGTATGGCGCGTATTGTGTACAATCTGGATTTAATTATGCGGTGCATGATAGTTCGGGAAACCGTTTGCTGGATTCTGATTCGTATATGAAATAATAGAAGGTAATGCAAGGGAATGAGACCTCTCCCCCTGCCCCTCCCCTTGAAAAAAGGGGAGGGGAGCCTATGGGTGAAGCTGTTATTCAATAAAAGAGAATAATATAAATTTAAAAAATGAAACTAGAAATAGCGTGTTTTAATTTAAGAGCTGCTTTGATAGCTCATGAAAATATGGCTGACAGAATTGAATTGTGCAGTGATATTTCTGTCGGCGGTCTTACTCCTGAATATGATACTGTAACTGCTGCGAGAACAAAATTGAGTGTTGATTTATTTGTAATGATTCGTCCACGTGGTGGTGATTTTGTTTATAGTGACAGTGAATTTAAACAAATGAAAAAAGATATTATTAAGTTAAAGAAAATGCGGGTGGATGGTTTTGTTTTTGGAATTATAAATGATAATAAAACAGTTAATAAGAAACAAAATAAGGAACTGGTTAAGTTGTCAGCTCCACTTCCTTGCACATTTCACAGGGCTTTTGATGAAGTGAGTAATCCTAGACAGGCATTGGAAGATATTGTTGAATGTGGTTTTAAAACGATACTTACATCAGGACAAAAATCAACTGCCGTTGATGGGATTAATTTGTTGACCGAATTGATTCATAAAGCAGAAAACAGAATTGTAATTATGCCTGGTGGCGGAGTGCGGTCTTCTAATATTTCGTTATTGAAAAATAAAATTGATACTGCTTATTTTCATTCTTCGGCAATTATTGGTAGTGGCGAATACCCTAATGTGAAAGAACTTCAGCTACTAAGAAAAAGGCTGAATGAAAAATAACGAATGAGAATTTTCTTTCTTCTGCTTTTTATTCCACTTTTTTCTCTCTCCCAAACAACTGAACTTTCGTTAAGTAAATACAATTGGCAATTTCGCAAGAAAGGCGATAAGGAATGGTTGTCTGCTAGTATTCCAGGTACAGTTCATACTGATTTATTAGCTAAAAAATTAATTGCTGACCCTTATTATGGCGATAATGAAAAGCAACTTCAATGGATTGAAAACGAAGATTGGGAATACAAAACCTATTTTGATATTTCGAAACAAGAATTGAATCAACAGCATATTGAAGTGAAGTTTGAAGGATTGGATACGTATGCAAAAGTATATTTAAATGATTCGTTAATTCTTATTGCTGATAATATGTTTAGGAGTTGGAAAATAGAGGTGAAAAAAATTCTTAAAGTGGGCGATAATTATTTAAAAATAGTTTTTCAATCGGCAGTAAAAAGAGGGAAGAAAGAAGCAACGAAACTAAATTATACTTTGCCGGGTGATGAAAAAGTATTTACAAGAAAGGCGCAGTATCAATATGGTTGGGACTGGGGGCCGCGATTTGTTACTTGCGGAATTTATAAAGATATTAAACTGAAGTTTTGGAACAATGCTAGAATTGAATCAGTAAAATTTATTCAAAGAAAGCTGACCGATTCATTAGCTGAATTGGAGTTCCAATGTGAAATTATAAGTGATGTTGAAGGAGAATATATTCTAAACAACAAAAGATACTTGCCCGGATTCAGTGACTTTGGAGTTGTGAACAGTACTTCTATATATTTAAAGAAGGGCAAAAATAATTTCACCGTTAAACATTCAATTATAAACCCACAACGATGGTGGAGTAATGGCTTAGGCAAACCACATTTATATTCATTTGCTATTGAACTTAAAGATAAAGAATACGAATTAATTGACAGTAAATATTTAAATATTGGTTTGCGAACACTAGAATTGGTGCAGGAAAAAGATAGTATTGTTAAATCATTTTACTTTAAATTAAATGGAGTTCCTGTGTTTATGAAGGGAGCTAATTATATTCCTTCTGATAATTTTTTGCCAAAAGTTACAAAATCAGATTATGAAAAGATTGTTCAAAATGCTATGGATGCGAATATGAATATGCTTCGTGTATGGGGAGGTGGAGTGTATGCGGATGATGACTTTTATAATGCCTGTGACCAAAAGGGAATATTGGTTTGGCAGGATTTTATGTTTGCATGTGCTATGTATCCGGGAGATGAGCACTTTGTAAATAATGTTTTGGAAGAAATAAAAGAACAGGTTATACGTTTGCGAAATCATATGAGTATTGCTCTTTGGTGCGGGAACAATGAAATAGATGAAGGTTGGAAAAACTGGGGGTGGCAAAAGCAATATCATTATTCAGCAACAGATTCAACAAAAATATGGAATGATTATGTAAATCTTTTTCAAAAAGAAATCCCGAGTATTGTTTCCAAATATGATGCAGAACATTCGTATTGGCAGTCGTCGCCGAGTATTGGCTGGGGACATAAGGAAAGTTTGCAACAGGGAGATGCACATTATTGGGGAGTTTGGTGGGGTATGGAACCTTTTGAAATTTATAAAGAAAAGGTGGGTAGATTTATGAGTGAATATGGTTTTCAAGGGATGCCGGATTTAAAAACGTTCAAGAAAATGGGCTTATATAAAGTTGACGAAGAATCTATACAGCGAGAAATTGGTGATGGAGAATTAGATATTGAAGTTCTAAACCAAATTACTGACCGCCATATTCTTTTTGATTCATTAGTTTTCAATGC
>CAIRRW010000229.1 GCA_903881065.1 uncultured Bacteroidota bacterium | reverse complement strand
GGGAAAATAAAATGCGATTTAAAAGTAGTTTCCATTGTAAATTACACGCATAAAGATTTATATCAACTGCCAGTGAAACCATCGCCAAACTTACCTAATATGACTTCAGTATATCTATATCCTACACTTGGATTGTTTGAGGGAACAGTAATGTCGGTTGGGAGAGGTACTAATTTACCATTTCAGGTTATTGGACATCCTGCATTACAGAATGCCTATTATACATTCACCCCAAAACCGATGCCTGGCGCTATGGGACCTAAATATAGCGGAAAAGTGTGCAAGGGATATAACCTTACTGACTTCGGTAAAGAATACATGAAGGATGTAAAAAAACTGTATCTGTTCTGGTTAATTGGCACTTATAAAAACACTCCTGACAAAGCAAATTATTTTGATGACAACTTTAATTTCCACGTTGGCAATGCAACATTAAAACAACAGATTATTGACGGAAAATCAGAAGATGAAATAAGGGAAAGTTGGCAGGCAGGAATAAAATATTTCAAAATCATACGTAAAAAATATCTATTATATAAAGATTTTGAATAAGTTATAAAGAGAATTATTAAATAAACAATGAATAAAAGGAGATGGAATAATTTTTCTACCTTTGACGCACTAAAAATATATACAATGAACATAAGCAAAATAATTTCAATACCAGGTCAAAGTGGACTTTATAAGATGATAGCCCAGACCAATAAAAATGGAATAATCGTTGAATCAATAATTGACAAAAAGAGAATTCCTGCGTATACAACACAAAAGATGATACAATTGGAGGATGTTGCAATTTTTACAACTGGAGAAGATAAACCTTTGAAAGAATTATTTCAGACTATTTATGAAAAAGAAAATGGTGGAGAGTGTATCAGTCACAAACAACCGGATGCTGAATTGAAAGCTTATTTCATATCTGTTCTTCCAAATTATGATGCTGAAAAAGTACATGTATCTGTAATTAAGAAAGTAGTAAGTTGGTATAATATTTTAAAAGCAGCTGGTTTACTTGATGAGAAAGAAGTAGAACTTACTGAAGAAGAAAAGGTAAAGATTAAAGCAAATGAGGACAAAGCAAATGTGGTGAAAACAAATGCTAAAAATATAAATGCAAAGCCATTGAAAACTGCAGGTTCTAAAGTTGCAACACAGGGAGTTAGAAAAACAGGAGTAGCATAATATTCTCACATAAAATAGATTTAACTGTTACCCCTGACACAATAAAATAAATGTCAGGGGTAATTTTTTATAAACATTTATTCAAAACAAATTCAAATTATAAATATGGAAAGCAATAGTATAACAAAACCGATTCGCCACTTCTTGCCACAGGAAATAACAATCGATTCGTGGGCAAAAATTGAAACGTACTATAAAGATTTACAAGAACGTTCGATTAATTCTGTTGACGAATTAAAAAAATGGTTACTTGACAGAAGTGAGTTGGAAGCAGTACTTAGTGAAGATATGGGATGGCGCTATATTAAAATGACCTGTGATACAACCAATGAAGAACTAACCAAATCATTCACCTTTTTTGTTGAGGAAATAGAACCGAATATTGCCCCATTTTCAAATGAATTAAATAAAAAATTAGTTGCGTCACCGTATTTAAATCAGCTTGACCAACAATTATATCATATATATATAAGAGGAGTAAAAAAAGCATTGGAGATTTATCGCGAAGAAAATATTCCATTGCAAACAAAACTTTCTACTGAATCGCAAAAGTACGGTGCAATAACCGGAGCAATGACCATTGAATGGAAAGGCGAAAAAATTACAATGCAAAAAGCTGCAAGTTATTTGAAAGATATTGACAGGAATGTGCGTGAGCAGGTATTTAGTTTGATTCAGAAAAGAAGAGAAGAAGATAAAGATAAGTTGAATGAATTATTTACAGAACTTGTTAAACTAAGACATCAAGTAGCTTTAAATGCAGGTTTTAAAAATTATCGTGATTATAAATTTGCTGAGCTTGGACGATTTGATTACACAGTAGAAGATTGTTTTAGTTTTCATCAATCGATTGCCAAAGAAATTCTTCCACTTGCAGAAGCATCTTCATTGGAACGAAAGAAAGCTTTAAAATTGGAAACATTACGACCATGGGATATGGATGTGGATGTGGAAGGGAAACCTGCACTGCATCCTTTTGATACCAGCGAAGAACTTATAAATAAATCCATAGAATGTTTTAACACTTTACGTCCTTTGTATTCACGCGTGTTGAGCATTATGAAAACAAT
>CAIRRW010000228.1 GCA_903881065.1 uncultured Bacteroidota bacterium | reverse complement strand
TTAAGATTACTCACAAATCTGTTAAGATTGCTCATCCATCTGTTAAGATTTTTCAAAAATCTGTTAAGATTACTCATCCATCTTAAAAGATTTCCAATAAATCTGTTAAGATTACCTGTCCATCTTAAAAGATTTTCACTAAATCTTAACAGATTTTCAGGAAAATCGTTAAGATGTGCTTTTTGGCTTTTTTCAATTTGTTTTCATCCTTTATTGAGAGAATAAAAACTTGAAATCAAAGAACTAAGTTTTTTAAACTTTTACTTTTTGCGTTGGAGAAAAGGACTTCCCTTTTATCAGATAAGTTTTTAGGAAGTAGGGGTTGAGAATGTTACACTCAAAAGTTACCCCGTTGCGTAGCGTCCCGCTACGTCGCTTTTAACAAGGCGTCCCGCCTTAAATGAAACAATAGAAAAAGTCCAGAGGACTTGTTATATAAGACGTAGCGGGAAGCTACGCCGAACAATTCTGTTAGAACTAATACAAAGCACTTAAACCTTCATAAATAACGCTACTCTTCCAACTGCGCCGGAATGTCGTGGAAATCCTTTTTATTTTTTCTTCAAAAATAAAAAGATTGAAACAAAAGCCGGAAGGAACTTGATGGATGGCAGAAAGGTGATTCGCCCAAATAAAAAACTCTTTACCCTAAACCGTAAACACTTATTTTATCTCTTTCACAATTCCTGCTTTATCAATATAACCACTGTGGTTCCAATACATGGTTTTGTTTTTATATAATTGAAGTACAGGCAAAGCATCTATTTTTAATTCTTTCAATAAATTTTTATTTTCATCCGCATTTATCCGTAGTACCACTACTTTATCTTCCATCTCCTTTGTAATTCCATCAATATATGGGCTCATCCTTTTGCAGGGAGCACACCATTCGGCATAAAAATCAATCAATACCGATTTTTCACTGTTTAATAAAAGTGTAAACTGTTCCATTGTCATTCCTGCCGAAGCATTGGCAATATCAGTTGATTCGGGCAAATTAGCAGAACGCCATTTCATCATGCCGCCCTCCAGTTCATACACTTCTTTAAATCCATCACTCCGCAATTTGCTTGCTGCAGCCGAACTCCGTCCTCCACTCAAACAATATACATACAATGGTTTTGATTTATCAAGAGGTGCCACCTGCTGTTCAAATTGGTTGCCGTTCCAATCATAATTAACCGCGTTTTGAATATGTCCCTGCGAAAATTCCTCCGGAGTTCGCACATCAATAAGTGTAGCTGTCGGCGATTGTTTCAGCTTATCGGAAAAAGCGGTTGCTGTTAGTTTTGATTTTGGATCTCCTGTTTGACAGCCATACCATACAGAAGCAGTGATAATAAGTAACGAATATAAAATTGTTTTCATTTTGTTATATTGATTTAGTAATAGTATTATTAATGTTGATTTTATCTTTATCGAACTTTACAAAAATATTAAGCCATAACAATCGTGATATTCGAAATGTTAACGGCATAAAAACGATAATGGAAATTATAAAAAAAGTGAGGTATTGCCAGGTTTCCGAGTTTATAAGAAACGTATCAATAGCCCACGTGATAATAAACCAGCCTACCATTAAACCATAGCTTACATACATGGCACCATAAAAGTAACCGGGTTCCTTTTCATATTTTAGTCCGCAGCAGTCGCAAATTGCATTCATCTTATCAAACTTTGATAAATTAAAAGCATTGTTTGTTTTAAAAACATTCGACTGATGACATTGCGGACATTTATTTCGCACAATCGAATAAAAGATATCTTTAAGCATAATTGGGGTTCAGGTTTGTAAAATCAGGTACAAAATTACTTATTCCTTACAGAGCACATTGCAACATTTGTTACACAATATTTAATTCTTTAGAATAATAATTCTATAATAAGCAGCTCCTGCAATCACATTAAGCATAAAAGCCCGATTCCAATTGCTTTGCACGTTCTGTTTCATTGGTGCAGGCTTTCCATAACTGGTATCCTCCCGATAAATTAAGAACCTTATCAAATCCATTCTGTGTCAGTATCCGTTGAGCCAGATATCCTCTTAATCCTGCCTGACAATAAATAAAAATGTTTTTACTGGTATCCAATTCATTTATCCGCTCCCTTAAATTATCAACCGGAATATTTATTGCGCCGTTTATATTGCCTCTATCAAATTCCTCTTTCGTTCTCACATCCAGCAATACATCATCCTTCCCAATTTTATCAAATTCATTCCAATAGAAAACTCGTAAACGTTCCTGTAAAATATTTTCAGCTACAAAGCCAGCCATATTTATCGGGTCTTTTGCCGAAGAATAAGGAGGAGCATACGCATGTTCGAACTCAGCCAGTTCATA
The DNA here is from genome assembly GCA_903881065.1 of uncultured Bacteroidota bacterium. Classification (GTDB taxonomy): domain Bacteria; phylum Bacteroidota; class Bacteroidia; order 2-12-FULL-35-15; family 2-12-FULL-35-15; genus 2-12-FULL-35-15. Next base: position 4,878 of record CAIRRW010000228.1, on the reverse strand, counting down.
AATTGTCGAACTCCTTTTTATTACAGAAGATAAAATATCTATTCGTTTATCCACACCATCATATCCGGCAATCTGCGCACTTAGCAACCTGCCATCATCAGGTGAAAAAGCAATTTGAATACTCATTTGTTTTGCTCCCGGATAATACCCCGCATGTGAACCATTATGAGTGGTAGATACAATATGTTTTATACCCGATTTGGTTAACTGCTTTGATGCTGTACCTGCGGTAGCTACCGTCATATCAAACACCTTAACAATGGCTGTGTTTATTGCACCATTATACGTTTGTTTATTTCCGAGCACCATATTGTTTGCACATATGCGGCCCTGTTTGTTGGCAGGCCCTGCCAAGTAAGTATTCATCGACAGGTTGGTAATAGGATTTGTAAATTCGATGGCATCACCCACTGCATAAATATCAGGATTCGAAGTCTGTAAAAATTCATTCACCCATATTCCTTTTGCATCACCCAATTTTAATCCCGCCTTTATAGCCAATCTTGTATCCGGCCTCACTCCTATTGACATTATTACCACATCTGCATCCAATACTTCATTGTTTTTTAAGATAACTTTCAAACCAGTTTCGGTTTTCTCAAAGGCTGTAACTGCTGAATTAAGAAGTATATTCACACCTTTTGATCTGATATGTTCCTGAACCAATGCTGCAATAGGAAAATCCAATGGTGCAAGTATTTGGTTCCCCATTTCTATTACCGAAACTTCCAAACCAATGTCGTGCAGATTTTCTGCCATTTCCAAACCAATAAATCCTGCACCTATTATAACGGCTTTCTTCACCTGCTTTTGATTAACAAATGCTTTTATATAATCAGTATCAACTACATTTCTGAGCGTAAATATTCCTTCATTGGTAATCCCCGGCAAAGGCGGCTTTATCGGTTCTGCTCCCGGCGACAACACCAATTTATCATAACTTTCCTCATACTCTTTTCCTGTAACTTGATTAAAAGCAGTAACCGTTTTCTTTTCCGAATCAATGGAAGTAACTTCGGTCAAGGTTCTTACATCAATATTAAATCGCTTATTAAAAGCAGTAGCAGTTTGTACAAACAGTGCATTTCTATCTTTTATTACATCCCCTATATAATACGGCAACCCGCAATTGGCATAGGAAATAAATTCTCCTTTCTCGAAAATAACTATTTCAGCCTTTTCATTCAATCTCCTCAACCTTGCAGCTGTGCTTGCTCCGCCTGCCACTGCACCTATAATTACATATTTCATATTATTTTTTTTATTACGACACAAAATTACTGCTTACATTTATCCTGCACAGCAACTTATGTTACAGAACTAAACTTATAGATTTCTTTTGCCTTTTGTAATATTATCAAAAATCAAGGCTACTGATAAAATATGATTTGAATCGAAATTAGTATCATGGGTATGATATGCAAATTGATTAAAGTATCCAAATTCAATACCAATATCATCCGTAATGTTATAGCCCAATCCAACGAAAACTCTATTTTGGTCAAATGATTTATAACCTGTAACAGCTGCTCCTCCATTAATAAATATTTCTTCTGAAAGTATTAAATAGATACTGTTTTTGTCATAATCACTATGTATAAGTAATCTCTGATACTTCAACATATATCTGCCGCGGAATACCTGTTCGAAATCACCTGCCCGATCTTTCATATCTCTAAATTCCGTTCGGAATCTATTTGAAAGTTTATTTAACCCGAATATCTTATAAAATTGTGCCTGCAAAGCCGCCCTGTATTCGGGATATTCGCGTGCACCTACTTCCGCAATCGGATAATTATACCATAGCCCAACAAATGCCGAGAGTTTAATGGTAGGTTTTGGATAATAATGTATCCACGGACGCACCGTAAATTGTTCGCCGTATTTAATAAATGCCAGGCTTTCATAAGGGCTTTGTAATGAATATTGCAAGTCGCACTGCCATTTCCATTTCTTATTTATTTTGCCCAAGGCATCCACTTCCGTCCAAAGTTGAGTTGTATTATTTACCTTGTTATCCTGTGCAATACTACTTTCAAAAGACAGTAAAATTAATAGTATCGATATATGTTTCAAATTCTGTATAGTCATAATTAATGGATGCTTTATTTCCTGTGTTGTTATAATGGAAATGGGTAATAAATAGTTTAAAGGAAACTAAATTGCTACATGCGATTATTAAAAATTATTTTAATAACTCAACACAAAGCAATAAATGAAAAAATATTTATCCTATCGGGGGGCCTCGTAGAAGCGAGAGAGAGAGGATTGTTTGAGTATAACAATCCTTATTATTGATAAAAAGAACAGATGAAGTAAAATAAGAATTAATACCTGTCGAGTTGAAATTATTTAAACCAACCGTCCTTTCATCCCTAAAATATTTACGTCTTATAATTGGGATTTTTATGGTGCCAATTCGTTTTGATTTTCCGTATTGATAAATTTTTATTGATAAGGAAGCATTTTTGGTTGGTGTAGAAAGCGAAATATTTACGGATGCACTTTTCTCGAAAGCATTTACCTTACTGTAAGAAATCAGCAATGTAAAAAATGCAATTACTGTTACTCTTATTATTAAATTAACTTTCATTTGTATTTAAAATCAAAACAAAAGTAATATAAGTATATTCATATAGCTGTCTCCTGTTTAGTACAGAATATTTATCATTTGTAAGTTCGTTTTATTTACCTTCAATAATCTACTAATTCTTCGTATGCGTTTCAAATGTTAATGAAAAAGCTTGAGGCACGAAGAGATTTAGTGTTGATTGAAACAATTGCAGATTATTGGTCAACGTAATACAATAAACTAATCCCCTATTAATTCGACAAACTCAACCTTAAACTAATACCTGCATTGGTATTGGTGGTAGGGAATGAAGTGGAAATAACCGGTTTGTTGATGATGCGGTCGTAGAACAAACGAATGCTGATACGCTCACTTATTACATAATCGGCAGATACTTTCAATGAAATAATATTTGTTCCTCCTGTAGGCTGGCTCACCTCTTCCTCAATTCGTCTTATAGTAGTTATATTTGTTCGGAACGACAAATCCACTTTCAGATTTAAATCGCTCTTTATAGGTTTGCCCTTTATTTCTAGTTTCCCCATTTTTATTCCTGGTATTCTATAACCTGCGCCTCCAATTATTTCACGTCCGGCCACTTCGGTTATTGTATTTGATGTGAGTCCAAGTGAAATATTACGGTCTTTCTTAAATTCGAAATTGAACGAAACGCTATTCCGCAATACTACTTCAACCTTAATAAGCGGACTCCATTGCTCCGAAATAGTAACTGCATTAACCAGGTTCTTAGGAATAAAATTTCGGTTAGGGTCGGTAGATGCGGTATCTCTTGCCGACGAATGTCCGGTTCCATAATCATTGAATAACAAATTGGAGGTATAACCGCCAACACTATAAGATGAACGATAGGCATGGCTAAGCGTAATTGTTTTGAAATATTTTTTAACCTTCGGCAATTTTGATAGTCCGTCGTATGTTACTCTCCAATTTGGTTTAGGAATCTTCGGAAACTGGTCGGTATTATTGCCGGCAGATCTTTTTCCGGAATAGGCAGCCAAAAATGCAGGTATCAGCACATCAGGTGAAGTAGGATTATATCCATCAGCAAAACCATTGTTCCAAGTAACATTGGAAGGTTTAGAGTTCGGATTTTGAAGACCTAAATTTTGAGATACTCCTTTACGTGCATCCAAAAACATTTGAAACACATCATCACCTTTCATAAACGAAGTGCGGTAGGAAGCGTAGGAGATACTAAATGTACCTGTTTCGGTAGGCGATTGATGCACGAAACTATAAAGCTTATGCAACGTATCGTATTGCGCCCATTTGAAAAACTCACTAGTAGCATGTGTTTCCGTTCGTGTTGCATTAAGTTCTACCTTTAAATTTGGTAACGGTTCGAGGTTGGCTCTTATATTTAAGTTGGTACTATGTGTGGTAGTATAAGGATTATTGAGCGACTGCGTTTTGACCAGCCAATTATTATCAATGGCTTTCTGTCGGATATCCTGCTGACTACCCAAAATAAATCCCGCAGTAGGACCTTGGAAATGGTCATCCATACCCAACATCTGTGTTCCTTGAGCATATCCAGGGAGTAACGTTCCTCGAACATCGGAATACGTAACTGTGGCAGTTTTCAAACTCATTATCAATCTGGCAATATGCAGCATTGCTCCATGTGGCTCCGGATTTTTCTTCTTTTTTGTTGTGTCGTTAGCCGCTGTATTTTTGGTTTCAGGTGGAGGAATCGGCTTACCTGTTTTAGGGTCAATTTGAGTGGAAGCAGGTGTTTTTGAATTTACTTTTTTGAAATAAGGAATCCTATTATAGAGCGTAACCATATTCAACTGCCCATTCCATTGAATGTTCTGTGAGTTTTGTATTGTATTTCCGAGGGTATCAACAGTTACTATGTCTTTATTTCCCTGAGCATCGGTTACATATTTTGTATTGTAAAGCGGTGAATGTTGCCACATATATGTTCCCGAATATTTTACTGTAGCCTGCGTAAAATCAAGGAATGGCAATTTATTAACAGGAATGGTGTACGTTAAATTTACAATATGATTATACTGCGAAGTTTTTCCGAGATTCATTAAATTGGTTCGGACGGTATCCTTCTTTTCTTTAGTATCAATTTCGCCTTGAGGTTCGAATATTCTCGCCATATTATTAGCAGTGAAATCAAGTTTTAAGCCTTTTGTGATATCAAATTTAAAATCGTAATTACGATTCATGTTGAATGTTTTATTATAAGTAGGAAGAATTAATATGTCTCCTCCGGTAATGTTGCGGTCCTTGGCAGTTGAGAAATTCCGAATTAAATCAGTTGAGAAACC
>CAIRRW010000227.1 GCA_903881065.1 uncultured Bacteroidota bacterium | reverse complement strand
ATTGCAAAATCAGCCATAGGCGAAAAGAAATACAAAAAATACCTTCCATTTTTACTTACCGTTTTCTTCTTTATCTGGATAAATAACTTAATGGGATTAGTTCCTTTCCTTCCGGGAGGAGCCAATTTGACGGGTAACATTGCAGTAGGCATGACCTTGGCAATCATCGTATTTTTGATTACAATTGTTACTGCCAACTGGAATTACTGGAGACACATCATCGCAATGCCGGGCGTGCCTATTGGCGTGTTGGTTATCCTTACACCAATTGAAATCTTCGGAATGTTTTTGAAACCAATGGTATTAATGATACGACTTTTTGCAAACATGCTTGCAGGTCACATCATTGCATTGTCTTTCTTCTGTTTGATATTTATTTTTGCTGAAATGAACACCGGCTTAGGTTACGGAGTAGCTGTGTTTTCAGTAGCGTTCACCATTTTTATGGGAATGTTGGAATTGTTAGTTGCGTTTTTACAGGCATACGTGTTCACTTTATTGGCAGCCATGTATTTTGGTTCTGCCATTGAAGAACATCATCACGAAGAAGCGCATCATTAAAAAAATTGTGGATTGCGGATTTTCGATTGCGGACATAAATCCGAAATCAACATTCCGAAATCCGAAATCAAAAAGGCTGAGTTTCTCTGGCAGCTTATTTAAAATCAGAGGAAAAAATAAAAACAAAATAATATGTTATCATCAGTTTTATTAGATGCAGTAGCTTCAGGTGCCAATGTAGGTATCGGATACGGTATTGCAGGTCTTGGTGCAGGATTAGCTGCAGTAGGAGCAGGAATTGGTATTGGCCGCATCGGTGGCAGTGCATTGGAATCAATCGCACGTCAGCCTGAGGCTATCAACGACATCCGTTCAAATATGATTTTGACGGCTGCTCTTGTTGAAGGTGCTGCGTTCTTCGCAATGGTTATTGGTCTTCTTGTAATTTTCTTGAAGTAATCAACCAAATTTTCTGTACTGCAACGGTTGGTTGCAGTACAGATCTTTAAACTTTACAACTTTTTAACTTTAAACTAATAGTAAAAAATGGAATTAGTAAAACCCGAATTTGGTCTTATATTTTGGATGTGTATTTCCTTCGGAATCATCTTATGGATTCTTGGAAAATTTGCATGGAAACCAATCTTGAAAATGCTTAGCGATAGAGAAAACTCTATTCAGGATGCATTAGATTCAGCAGAACGTGCTAAAGAAGAAATGAAAGCATTGCAGGCTGGCAACGAAAAAATATTGGCTGAAGCCCGTCACGAACGTGATTTAATGTTGAAAGATGCACGCGAAATACGTGAGAAAATGATTGCCGATGCAAAAGGAATTGCTGCAACAGAAGGAGAACGTATGTTGAAATCGGCTCGTGAAAACATTCAAAATGAAAAGATGGCTGCTATCACCGATTTGAAAAATCAGGTAGGAGTTTTATCATTGGAAATTGCTGAAAAGATTTTGAAATCAGAACTAGCTTCTGACGAAAAACAAAAAGCATTAGTAAATACATTATTAAAAGACGTTAACTTAAATTAGTTTAAAGTTTGAAAGTTCAAAGTTATAAAGTTGCAGTACGGAACTTTCAAACTTTAAACTTTATAACTTTGAACTAAAGATACAAAATGGAAGGAACAAGAGCAGCATCACGATACGCAAAAGCATTTATTGATTTAGCATTAGAGCAAAATTCATTGGAATCGGCTTATGCTGATATGAAATATATTGCTGAAGTTTGCGCATCCACACACGAATTTGTTACATTCTTAAAAAGTCCAATCATCAAAACGGATAAGAAACAAGCCGTATTGAAAGAAATATTCAATGGCAAACTTTCTAAAGTAACTGATGCGTATGTTCATTTGATTACTGCCAAAAGAAGAGAGATTTATCTGGCAGAAATTGCTCACGAATTTATTGAACAATACAAGGAAAACAAAAAGATACTTACTGCTGTAGTTACTACCGCAAATGGTATTGACGATGGTATTCGCAAAAAAGTAATGGAGATTGTAAAAGGTGTAACCAACAGCGATGTGGTATTACAGGAAGTAATTGACAAAGATATTATCGGAGGATTTATTATTCGCGTAGGCGACAAACAAGTGGATGCAAGTATTGCCCGCAAGTTGAACAGCCTGAAACGCAGCTTTAATGAAAATCCGTTTATAAAAGAATTTTAGTAAGAAATTCTAAATTCTAATATCTAAATACTAACAGAAACACATTTAGAAATTAGCTTTTAGAGTTTGGAATTAGAATTTAGAGATTAGAATTTAGAATTTAATTAACACAAAATAATAATAAAAAGTAATGGCTGAAGTAAAACCTGCAGAAGTATCTGCAATTTTAAGACAACAATTATCCGGATTTAAATCGGAACAGGAACTGGAAGAAGTAGGAACTGTGTTGCAAGTGGGTGATGGTATTGCCCGTATTTATGGTCTTTCTAAAGTACAATCAGGAGAGTTGATTGAATTTGAAAGCGGATTAAGAGGAATAGTTTTGAATCTTGAAGAGGATAACGTTGGTGCGGTAACTCTTGGTTCTTCTAATGATATTAAAGAAGGCGATGTAGTAAAACGTACCGGAAAAATTGCTTCCCTAATGGTAGGTGAAGGAATGTTGGGCCGTGTGGTTGATACTATGGGTCTTCCGATTGATGGAAAAGGACCAATCTCCGGTAAACTTTATGAAATGCCTTTGGAGCGTAAAGCACCTGGTGTTATCTATCGTCAGCCGGTGAATGAGCCATTACAAACGGGTTTGAAAGCTGTGGATGCGATGATTCCAATTGGTCGTGGTCAGCGTGAGTTGATTATAGGTGACCGTCAGACTGGTAAAACAGCTGTGGCTATTGATACTATCATCAATCAAAAAGAGTTTTTTGATGCAGGTCAGCCAGTGTTTTGTATCTATGTAGCTATCGGACAGAAAGGTTCTACAGTTGCTAATATTCAACGTGTGTTGGAAGAAAAAGGTGCAATGGCTTATACCGTTATTGTTTCTGCAACAGCTTCAGATCCTGCTCCAATGCAATTCTACGCTCCTTTTGCAGGTGCAGCTATCGGTGAGTTCTTTAGAGATAGTGGCCGTCCAGCATTAATTGTTTATGATGATTTGTCAAAACAAGCAGTTGCTTACCGTGAGGTTTCTCTATTGTTGCGTAGACCTCCGGGACGTGAGGCTTATCCTGGTGACGTGTTTTATTTGCATAGCAGATTATTAGAGCGTGCCGCTAAAATAAATTCAAATGATGACATCGCTAAAAATATGAACGACTTACCTGATTCTATCAAAGGAATAGTAAAAGGTGGTGGTTCGTTAACAGCTTTGCCAATCATTGAAACACAAGCGGGTGACGTTTCTGCATATATCCCAACCAACGTAATTTCTATTACTGATGGTCAGATATTCCTTGAAAGTAACTTGTTTAATGCCGGTGTTCGTCCTGCAATCAACGTAGGTATTTCGGTATCGCGTGTGGGAGGTAATGCTCAGATTAAATCAATGAAAAAAGTGGCTGGTACATTGAAACTTGACCAGGCACAATATCGTGAATTAGAGGCGTTCTCCAAGTTTGGTTCTGATTTGGATGCTGCTACAAAAGCGGTTCTTGATAAAGGTTCTCGTAATGTGGAAATCCTTAAACAAGGACAGTTTTCGCCAATGAAAGTTGAGCAGCAAACTGCTATTCTTTATTGCGGAACTAAAGGTTTATTGAAAGATGTACCTGTAAATAAAGTAAGAGAATTTGAAGCAGAATACCTTGGTTTCTTAGAATCTAAACACAAAAACGTTTTGAATGATTTGAAGGCTGGTAAGTTGACAGATGAGATAACAGCAGTTTTAGAAAGTGTTGCTAAAGACTTATCCAAAGGTTATTCAAAGTAATTCTATTAATAAAAAATGGCTAACTTAAAAGAAGTAAGAAATAGGATAACTTCGGTTTCGAGTACGCAGCAGATTACAAGCGCTATGAAAATGGTGAGTGCGGCTAAGTTGCGTAAAGCACAGGATGCCGTTACCGCTATGCGTCCGTATGCTGGCAAGTTGAAATCGATTCTGAAGAATTTAAGTGCAAGTATTTCTGACGGAAAATATTCCCAACAGAGAGAAGTAAAGAATGTTTTGTTGGTTGTTATTACGAGTAACAGAGGATTGTGCGGAGGATTTAATGCCAACGTAATAAAAGCTGCCGGTCGTTTGGCTCGTGAAGAATACAAAGGTGCAAATGTTACTATTCTTAACATTGGTAAAAAAGGCGGTGACTTCTTCAAAAAAGGAACGTATGCCAATATTACTGGTGATATGGCTAAGAATCCGAATGAATTATTTGATAATCTTACATTCGCTAATGTAGCGCCTGTGGCTGAGAAAATAATGGAAATGTTTGCTGCTGAAAAGTTTGATAAAGTAGAATTGATTTACAATATGTTTAAAAACGCTGCAGTGCAAATTACTACTGTAGAACAGTTTTTACCAGTGATGCCTCCAGAAGTGACATCAACAAAAAAACATTCAGTTGATTTTATTTACGAACCAAATCAGGAAGAAATTGTGAAAACAATTGTTCCTCTTTCGTTGAAAACACAATTGTTTAAAGCATTACGCGATTCATTGGCATCGGAACACGGAGCACGTATGACAGCAATGCACAAAGCAACTGATAATGCAGGAGCGTTAATAAAAGAATTAAAATTGATGTATAACAAAGCACGTCAGGCTGCTATTACTAATGAAATATTAGAAATAGTTGGCGGTGCGGAAGCGCTGAACGGATAGAAAAAAATATTAGTTTTCTAAAAAGCAAATCGAATAGATAAATTATTTAAATAAAAAAGTCCCGCAAATATTTGCGGGACTTTTCTGTTTAAGCTTTTGCTTCGCTAGAGGCTATTTTCTTTTTAATGCCTTCTGTTGTTATTGAACCTGGGCGTTCCAATGGGTGACCTAAAGCGCGATCCCATATTAGTGATGATAAAACACCAAGTGCACGTGATACACCAAATAAAACAGTGTAGAAATCATGTTCCACCATTCCATAATGTGTAAGCAATACACCTGAATGAGCATCTACATTTGGCCAAGGGTTTTTTATCTTGCCGGTACTCTCTAATATAGGTGGAGCTACTTTATAAATCATTTGTACGATTTCACATAAATCATCAGCACCTTTTGGTTTGATATATCTTAAGTAGAAATCCTGTTGTGCACTGAAACGAGGGTCAGTCTTACGTAATACCGCATGTCCATATCCAGGAACAACTTTTCCTTCTTCCAACGTCTTTTTAATGTAATCAGCTATTTGCTGTTCAGTAGGCAACCCGCCGCCTAGTTCTCTTTCCAATTCAATAATCCAACTTAATACTTCTTGATTTGCCAAGCCATGTAAAGGACCTGCAAGTCCTGTCATACCGGCAGCAAAAGCAAGATACGGGTCACTAAGTGCAGAACCTACAAGGTGAGTAGCATGCGCCGAAACGTTTCCTCCTTCATGGTCAACATGTATAGTCATATATAAACGCATTAAAGCTTTCATATCTTTTGAATCGTAACCAAGCATGTGCGCAAGGTTTGCAGCCCAGTCTAACTTAGGATCCGGTTCAATATGCACTCCATTTTTATATTTTCTGCGATAGATATAAGCGGCAACACGAGGTAAACGTGCAATCAAATTCATAGAATCTTCATACACATAATCCCAATACACTTTTTTATTGATACCTTTTTTGTATGCTGCGGCAAATACCGATTCAGTTTGCATTGCTAAAATTGCAATAACAAATTGTGTCATTGGGTGAGTTGATGCAGGTAATTCATCCAAAACATCAAACACATGTTTAGGAACAATCGCTCTGCGTGCCCAATTGTTTCCAATGTTATGTACCTCTTCTACTGTAGGAAGTTCTCCTAACAACATCAAATAGAAAATCCCTTCTGGCAATGGTTCTGTTCCATTTGGGGCTTTCGGTAATTTATCACGTAACTCAGGAATAGAATATCCTCTGAAGCGAATCCCTTCTTCAGGATCAAGTTTAGAAGTTTCTGTTACCATTCCTATCATGCCCTTCATTCCTTGATATACTTGTGCTACAGTATATTCACCTAATTTCACATCACCTTTTTCTTTGATGATATTCTTTACTTCTGCAGCAGTAGCCTTTGCTTTCTCTGCAAATTTCTCTTTTAACGTATCCATTTTATATTAAATTAATTTTGTTGTTCGATAAGTAGATGGCGAAAGTAAACCCTTTTTCAATAATAAAAAATGATATTCACCCAATTATTTTTAAATTATCTATTTCTTAACGAATTTAAAGTCATTCCCAAGGAAACGTGCTGCTTCTCCTAGTTGTTCTTCGATACGCAACAGTTGATTGTATTTAGCCATACGGTCGGAACGGGAAGCAGAACCTGTTTTTATTTGTCCGCAACTAAGTGCAACAGCTAAATCAGCAATTGTGGAATCCTCGGTTTCACCAGAACGATGACTCATAACTGAAGTATATGAATTTGTTTGAGCCAGTTGAACTGCATCTATAGTTTCACTCAAGGTGCCAATTTGATTAACCTTAACAAGAATAGAATTTGCAACTCCTGCATCAATACCTTTTTGCAGACGATTAACATTAGTAACAAATAAGTCATCCCCAACTAATTGTATTTTTCCGTCAGTTTTATCAGTAATCAGTTTCCAGCCTTTCCAGTCATCCTCTGCAAGTCCATCTTCTATTGAAATGATTGGGTATTTCTTAGTCCAATTTACCCAATAATCAACCATTTGAGAAGGTGTAAGTTTTTCCCCACTTGATTTTTTGAAATGATATACATTTTCTTTTTCAATATAAAATTCAGATGCAGCAGGATCAAGAGCAATGTAAATATCCTTTCCAGGTTTGTATCCTGCTTTTTCGATTGCAGTTAATACAAATTCGATGGCTTCTTCATTTGATTTTAAGTTAGGGGCAAAACCTCCTTCATCACCAACATTGGTTGAATATCCTTTATCTTTCAATACTTTTTTAAGATTATGAAATACTTCTGCTCCCATACGTAAAGCATCAGAGAAAGAATTTGCGCCAACCGGCATAATCATAAATTCCTGAAAGTCGATACTGTTATCTGCATGCGAACCACCATTAATAATATTCATCATTGGGATTGGTAACAGACTTGCATTAACACCACCAACATAACGATATAAAGGTTGACGAGCCTCTTCTGCAGCAGCTCTGGCACATGCTAATGAAACGCCAAGAATCGCATTTGCTCCAAGATTTCCCTTGTTATCGGTACCATCAAGGGCAATCATCTTTTTATCAATTGCATTTTGATCGAAAACATATACACCATTTAATTCCTCACGAATAACAGTATTTACATTGTTTACAGCTTTCAAAACGCCTTTGCCAAGATATACTTTTTTGTCTCCATCACGTAATTCCACTGCTTCGTGAATACCTGTTGAAGCACCAGAAGGCACCGCAGCGCGCCCCATAATCCCTGCATCAGTTATTACATCTACTTCTACTGTTGGATTTCCACGAGAATCCAAAATTTGTCGTGCCTGTATACTTGCTATAAATCCCATAATGAATAAAATAAATTAGTGTTAGTTATTAAAAGTCTTCAAAAGTAGAAATAAAAGTAGTGTGGAAAAAATATCAACCGAAAATAATCTGAATTTCTTTCCTTGTTATTCTAAAGTTCCGATTTTATATTTGTCAAATCCCTTATTCCCCTGCAATCCTCCTCCATGAACTGCAACAATTGTTGTTCCTTTTTTAAAATATCCTTTTCCCATCATATCATAAATCCCGAACATCATTTTTCCTTCGTAAACATAATCAAGAGGGATGTTTTTTTCTTCTTTAAAATGATTTACAAACTGAAATAATTCAGAACTCACCTTGGCGTAACCTCCTAAATGATAGGATTCCTCAATATGATAATTATCTGTTGAAGCAGAATTAAATTTCCTCAACCATTCTTCTACTTCCTGTTTTATATAATTATTTCCTTTTAATATCTGATAACCAATTGCCTTTTTATTCTCTTTTAAGGAAAGTATAATTCCAGTAATTGTAGCACCTGTACCGCACGAACAACATATCACATCAAAATCAATTGGAATGTTTTGTATGATTTCAGTACATCCTTTTATTCCCAATTCATTCGCGCCACCTTCGGGTACCAGATAAAAATCATTGAATTGATTATTTAATGATTTGATAAATTCGTCAGTAGTTTTAGTACGATATTGTTCACGGGAAACGTAATGAATTTGCATGCCGCATTCAATAGCAAATTTTAAAGTAGGATTCAATTCCGAATATTCTTCACCGCGGATAATACCAATTGTTTTAAAACCATATTCTTTTCCAGCGGCAGCAGTAGCTGCAATATGATTGGAGAAGGCACCACCGAAAGTTAGTAAGGTGTCTTTGCCTTGCCTTTCGGCTTCCAGCAAATTATATTTTAGTTTAAAAAGTTTATTTCCGCTTATGTCGGGATGATTCAAATCCAATCGAAGGACACATAGATGAACATCATGTTTTATTGTTGTTGCATCAATCACCACTTGCAAAGGAATGGCAGCCGATAGAATTTCCATTCGGTAAAATTACCTATTTTTGCCGACCATGAACGAGTTTTCAAATCAAAAACAATTGGAACCTGATGAATTTTATTACAGTGAACTAGGTTTTATTGTGTTCACCGAAAAATATCTTTTGAAGCGAGGTTACTGTTGTCAAAATGGTTGCAAACATTGCCCATACGGATTTAATAAAAGTAAGGGGAGAATTGAAAAGAAAAAATAACTTATTTACTATTGAACAAATAAAATAATGAACGATTTTAAAAAACAAATACTGCAGGGAATTCCCGATGAATTGCCAACGGCAAAACCTTTTGATGCAACATTAAACCACGCACCTAAACGGAAAGATATACTTAATAAAGAAGAGAAGAAACTGGCTATCCGCAATGCTTTGCGCTATTTTGATAAAAAACATCATGCAGTATTAGCCAAGGAATTTGCCAAGGAATTAAAAGAATACGGACGTATATATATGTATCGTTTCCGTCCCGATTATAAAATTCATTCGCGCCCAATTAATGATTATCCGCATAAATCGAAGCAGGCAGCGGCGATAATGCTGATGCTGCAAAACAACTTGGATTATGCAGTAGCGCAGCACCCTCATGAATTGATTACCTATGGCGGCAATGGCGCAGTGTTCCAGAACTGGGCACAGTATTTACTCACCATGAAATATCTTGCCGAGATGACCGATGAGCAAACACTGGCAATGTATTCAGGACATCCAATGGGATTATTTCCTTCACATAAAGATGCACCGAGAGTGGTGGTTACAAATGGAATGATGATTCCTAATTACAGCAAGCCCGATGATTGGGAAAAATTTAATGCACTTGGTGTCACTCAATACGGACAAATGACAGCAGGTTCTTTTATGTATATCGGTCCGCAGGGAATTGTGCACGGAACTACTATTACTGTGCTTAATGCAGGAAGAAAATTTGCAGGTGGCAAAGATGGTATGGCTGGCAAAGTGTTTGTTACAGCAGGTTTGGGAGGCATGAGCGGTGCACAGGGAAAGGCTTCTGTAATTGCCGGCGCAATAGGTGTAATTGCTGAAGTGAATCAAAAGGCAATACAGACGAGACATTCACAGGGATGGGTGGATGAAGTATATGATGATTTAAATAAATTAATTGAACGTGTAGAAAAGGCAAGAGTTGGCAAAGAAGCCATTTCATTGGCTTATCAGGGCAACATTGTTGACTTGTGGGAAACATTTGCAGAGAAAAATATTAAAGTAGAATTAGGTTCTGACCAAACCTCATTGCATAATCCTTGGGCTGGTGGCTATTATCCGGCTGGCATTTCTTTTGAAGATGCTAAGAAAATGATGGCGGAAAATCCGGTTCAGTTTAAAAAGGAAGTTCAGAAAACACTGGTGCGCCATGCAGCTGCAATAAATAAAATGACTGCAAACGGAATGTATTTCTTTGATTATGGAAATGCTTTTTTATTGGAAGCTTCGCGCGCTGGCGCTGATATTTTGAAGCCGGATGGCACGTTTAAATATCCTTCTTACGTTCAGGATATTTTAGGTCCAATGTGTTTCGATTATGGTTTCGGTCCATTCCGTTGGGTATGCAGTTCGTGCGATGCAACCGATTTGGCAACCACTGATAAAATAGCTGCGGAAGTATTGGAAGAAATAAATAAAACTGCTCCTGCGGAAATTAAACAACAGTTGGAAGATAATATAAGATGGATAAAAGCTGCACAACAAAATAAAATGGTAGTTGGCTCACAAGCCCGCATATTATATGCTGATGCAGAAGGACGAATTAAAATAGCTGCCGCATTTAATAAAGCAATTAAAGAAGGAAAGATTTCTGCACCAGTTGTTTTAGGTCGTGATCATCACGATGTTTCGGGAACTGATTCACCGTATCGTGAAACTTCAAATATATATGATGGTTCCAGTTTTACTGCTGATATGGCGGTTCAGAATTTTGTGGGCGATGGTTTCCGTGGTGCTACATGGATATCGTTACACAATGGTGGAGGAGTAGGATGGGGCGAGGTTATCAATGGCGGTTTCGGGATGGTATTGGATGGTACGGCTGACAGCGACAAAAGATTAAAATCAATGTTATTTTGGGATGTGAATAATGGAATAGCCCGTAGAAGTTGGGCGAGGAACGAAGAAGCACAGTTTGCTATAAAGCGTGAGATGGAACGCAGCCCCGAATTAAGAGTTACTTTGCCAAATATTGTGGACGATAATTTACTGGAAAATTTATTCTGATTTATTAAGGAGCGCGCAAACAATTGCTACTCTACATAAGTAGGAGTGTTGCAGTGTTCCTTGCGTTTCGCGAATTCATATTTAAGGCCTATACGCAATTCAAAATCCTTATTAAATACATTTAACGTTGTGGTAGTATAAGATGGCAAGGGTACTATATCCGGATTATAAAAAGCCTCCACAAAAAACTTAATGTTATAATAATTTACAAACTCCACACCTGCGCCCACAGCCGGACTCACATGTAGCGGAATAAAATGCTGAACAATATCAGGTGAAGAGGTGGACTGTACCATATTGTATTCCAGCCGCGGCCCGAGCAGCACATAAGGTATTATACTATATAATTCGTAACGCACTTTTATATAATTATTCCAGCTTACATACTGAAGCTGATTTGCATAATTGGCATCAGGTTGCTTATCCAGAGAGCCTTTTTGATTATATTGTATTTCGGTAACCCAACGAACATAATCACGTGTAAAAAATTCGCCGAAGATGGATGCATTGTATCCAAACACATAACTTTTATTGGATAATGCTACAGGGTCTTTATATAAAAACTTCTGATTGGCTGCTGTAACACCTGCCGTAATTGCTATGCTATTAAATGTTTGTGCGGTTGCCTGTAAGCTTAGTAAAGTAATTAGTATTAAAAGGTATTTTTTCATTGCATCTATTTACGTTGCGAAATTAGCTTATTTATTTATGATTTATAATTTTAATAAATACTAACTGAATAAAATAGTAATAAAAGAAGTTCTGTATTTTTATGAAGACTTTTTAGAATTTATATTTCGACTAGGCAAAGGATGACGAGGGGAGGTGTGGCTAAGTGAAATGTGCTTTATGTTTTTGAAATAGGTAATTTTTGGAAAATGGCCTAGGAGGCGACTTGGGGCAAAATGACAGTTTTGAGAATTAAAAGTGAGAATGAGCTGTGGTGGGCTTAAAAAGCATGTTTTATTTTTGTGAGAGTGATTTTTTGAAATAAAATAGTGTTTTGCAAGACATCGCGTGACCATTGTAAGACATCGCGAGCGTTTTGCAAGACATCGCGTGACCATTGTAAGACATCGAATCGATTTTGCAAGACATCGCGTGACCATTGTAAGACATCGAATCGACTTTGCAAGACATCGCGTGACCATTGTAAGACATCGAATCGACTTTGCAAGACATCGGATGACCATTGTACGGCATCGATTGGGCATTGTATGGAGATGATTTTGGATTTTGAGGGGTTGAGTGGATTTAAATGGAATGAGGTTTGCTCTGTATGCACATCTTTTTGGCTCGTTATAATTATTAAGTGGTGTGGCAACACAGCTCGGTTAAAACTTTATAAAGAAGTATACATTACCAAATGCGCCCGATTGTACCAAAAATCCTTTTCTCTGCCTTTTTCGGGCAGAGAAAAGATTGAAGGGGAAAGCGGGAAGGAACTTGATAAATGGCAGAAAGGGGATTCGCCCAAATAAAAATGAATAAATAAATTCAGCTATTTATAAATAACCATTTCCCAATCGTCGTAATTAACAACAACTTTTTTAGGGTTCCATAAATATATTTTCAGCTCATCATCGGCGGTAGTAAATGCAGGCAATACAAACTGAAACTCGATATTCTGCCACTTTTCAAGAGGCTTTACATAATCCGATAAATTAAAATTCTGATAAAATACGGTGGCTTTAGTATTGGTAACCGAAGCAACTATCTGTACATTATTAAATTTTTGATTGCTCCAGACTGCTGCATTAATCAATACTTTCAGGTTGGTGCTGTTTTTTAATTCCTTTGCTTTAATAGTTAAAGTGGTGCCGTATTCCAACGTAGAATCCATAAATCCGGAAGCAGGGGCAGAATAGAAATTATCGGTAGTGGTATGGCCGCAACCCTTAATATGTATGGTATCTTTAATAGGTTCATCAAAATTAATGGCAGCCGAATACATTGTGTTTTCGGGCGAAATAGCTAAAAATTCTTTCAGTGATTTTGCTTTCATGTTGCTGCTCCGTTTATAAAAAGAAACTTTTTCGGTGCCGCCAATCCGCTCGATAAGGGAAGTAATAAGCGGATAGTTTTTTATAACATCCGAAACCAGATAATTATCCTGAATGGCCACATAATCCCACTTGCACCAAAATAATGAAGTGGACATTTCTTTATACGAAGTACTCAAAACAGTGTATCCGTTTCGGCGCATCAGTATCAACGGAACATTGTATGTATAGGCATCAATCACCAGTATTTTGGCATCTTTCGCTATACCTTTATCATCCAGAAATTTATCAGTCCCCATAAAATTCTGTCTGGTTATTTCCGTTCTGTCCCATGGTCCGGTTGAATATCTTTCGTTCCGGATTTTAATTGCACCATATAAAAACGAACTGATAAAACAAGCCCCCACTGTGGAATATATGATCATTTGCTTTTTATTTTCTATAGTAATCTTTTTAAGAGAAAAGATAATGGATAATAAAATGGGCATGAAAAATGAATCGAGAAAATAATAATCGTGCGCATAATACTGACGAGCCATTAATACAAAATAAATTGTAACACCTGCAAATAGCAGTATAATATGCAGTCGCCAAGGATTGTAATTATTTTCGGCAGCTTTCTTTTTAGAGAAATTAAATATGCCGAAACAAAGCAGTGTTAAAATTAAAACATAATGACCAATAGTAAAGTAGTGAATCAGCCAGTGTTTGCACATTTCAGAAACAACGTCCATTAAATCATCAAAACTTTTTGGCGGCATTAAATGATCAAGGAATATGCTGCCGTAAATTCTATACAGATGTACATTATATAAAAAATAAAGCAGGAATATTCCGCCGCCAATTATTGAAACTACTATTTCAAAAAAGCTGAACCTCCTTTGTTTAATATACGTAAAGCCTTGTTGAAGAAGTGCGGCAATTAAAACAATTACAAACGGCATCCTTATTAAAGCAGCCAGTGTAAAAAATAAAATACTTAAAATAAAATGCTTTTTAGTTTTATCTCTTTGATAGGAGTAGAAATGATAATATGCGATAAATGAAAACGAAAGTGCCGGAAGCGTGGGTATAAAGCCATCCTGATAGTACACATAGATTGGAGACAGGAAAACAAAAACTACAATAAATACTGATTTGATATCGGACGAAGTTATTTTTTTGGAAAGAAGAAATAAATAAATTAATCCTGTAAGGCTGAGTACTAACGTGTAAACACGGAAAACAACAAAAGAGGTTGTTCCCAATATCTTCATTAGCAAAGCAATAATATACTCGTTGATAGGGAAGTCGACACGTGTAATTCCGTCCTTCACCATCCAGTTAAATGTTTGCGGATGTAAAAAATCAAAACCATTATTCAGGAAGCCTAAAGCAAGTGCATATCGGTCGCTTTGTGTCCAGGAGTGCATAAAAGCAGGGAACAGTGTTATTGATTTGTGATATAAAAATGCACTTAATAGTAGCAGCACTACGATTAATATTGGAATAGATTTTTTATTTGAAATATACATGCACCTTGGCTTTTATAATTACTTTTGAAAAGCTAAAAGTAATATTTTATATTGCTGAATAAATAAACAGAATGAATAATAATCTTGTTACCAGAGTTATCTTATTCCTTGCAGTAATTGTTTATACTATTACAGCAATTAATAGCAAAGGCTATTATCATGGTGACGAACATTATCAGATAATAGAATTTGCAGGAATAAAATCAGGAACACATACTGCAAATGAACTTGCTTGGGAATATAATGCAAACATTAGGTCGGCAATGATGCCTACTGTTTGTTATGGTTTGTTTTCTGCATTAAATGTAATTGGTATTTCTGATCCTTATACTCAAACTGCACTATTGAGAATACTTACAGGCTTGCTTTGTATTTTTTCAATTCAATTATTTGTTAAATCTTCCGGTTCATTAATTAGTGCAAATAATAAAAATAGTTTCTTAATTCTATCTTTCTT
>CAIRRW010000226.1 GCA_903881065.1 uncultured Bacteroidota bacterium | reverse complement strand
TAAACCGCAAAGCATACGCATGGCAGTTGTTTTGCCGGCACCATTAGCTCCCAGGAAACCGAATATCTCTCCCTTCTTTACATCAAAAGTTATTTCGTCCACAGCAACAAAATCACCGAATCGCTTGGTAAGTTTATTTGTTGTTATTACCGTTTCGTTCATTTTTTTCTTTCAATAATTTTATAAAACAATCTTCTACTGTTGGCTCAATCTCTTTAAATTCAAAGTCGGTATGCCCTTTCTCTCTTAAATATATTTTCACTTCTTCCTCTTCACATTTGATGGAAAGGTGCATGTATTCACCAAACGTATAACAGTTTATTATCCCATCAAAAGCACGCAGGTCGGTAAGCAGTTTATACATCCCCGATGATTTAACTGCATATAATTTATCAGGATATGCTTTAATGGTATTTTCGGGTGATGCAATTGACAGCACTTTGCCGTTAAGTATAAGTCCTATTCTGTCGCAAAGCGTGGCTTCATCCATGTACGATGTGGAAACAAGAATAGTGATTCCCTGTTCTTTTAACCGTTTCAGCATTTCCCAAAACTCCTTGCGAGAAATAACATCCACACCGGTAGTTGGTTCATCAAGGAATAATACTTCAGGTTTATGAATCAAGGCACAGCATAAAGCCAGTTTTTGTTTCATCCCTCCAGATAGTTTCCCTGCTCTGCGGTTTTTGAAAGGTTCTATCTGCACATAAATATCCTTTACCAAATCATAATTCTCTTCAATGGATGTATTGAATACAGTGGCAAAAAAGTTAAGATTCTCTTCAACAGTGAGTTCCTGATACAACGAAAACTTACCGGGCATATAACCAAGTATACCGCGAATAGCTTTATAATCTTTCACCATATCATATCCACCAATGGTAGCAGTACCTTTATCGGGCAACAACAAGGTGGTAAGCATCCGGAAGATGGTACTCTTCCCAGCACCATCAGGCCCTATAAGCCCGAATATTTCACCCTTCTCAACAGAGAATGAAACATCATCCACCGCCAGAACGGTTCCCTTGTTATAGGTTTTGGTAATATTATTAAGTGTTATGGCACTCATTCGTTAGTTGAATTTCACTTCACCGTACATTCCTATTTTCAAATAACCATCATTCACAACCCTTACTTTAATTGCGTATACAAGGTCGGCACGTTCATCTTTAGTAGGAATTGTTTTTGGTGTAAACTCCGATTTATCCGATATCCAGTATACTTTTCCTTTATACATTCCATATTGTTTGGCACCTTTATCTGTTCTCACATCTACTATCTGCCCAAGCTTCACAAGGTTAAGCTGCGAGCCTGTTACATACGCTCTTAATATAAGAGTATCAGTAGCAGCTATTTTATACAATGCTTTACCTGGCATTACCACCTCATGATTCTCGGCATACTTGGTAAGTACCGTGCCGTGTATCGGATTGATTATTCTGCATTTTGTTATCTGGTCGTTAAGTTGATCTATCTGACGCTGAAAAGGGGCTACATTTTTACTCAATGTGTTGGAAGTAATTCCTAAGGTAGATTTTTGCGCTTCAATTTGTTTGGCAAGCATATCCACCTGTTCATTGATGTCATCCATCTGTTGCTGTGTCGCCGCATTTTGTTTAAATAGATTTGCTGTTCGGGTCTGATTCTTTTTAGCTTCATTCAATTGCGATTGCAAAGAAGCTACTTGAGTAGGAATATCAGGCATCTGACTTGTTGTAGAATTTATCTGAGCTTCCAGTTGTTTTTTGCGGTAAAACAATTGCATACTGTCAACATAACCGATAAACTGATTCGGTTGCAATGTCTGCCCTTCCTGTATATCAAACTTCAGTATAGTTCCCGAAGCTTCTGTAGATACAATTGTTTCCACCGATTCGAATGCTCCTGCTGCATCAAAATCATTTTCTTTATTATTGCACGAAGCAATACATGCTGTTGCCGCAATAGCTAATAGAATTCTTGTTTTCATTTATCTTTATTTTAATTTATATTTTTAATTACCTGATGTATTCTGATAGTTGTATTCATCCATTAATAGCTGTACCTGATGCAGCAGCAGGTTTTGTTTTGCAGCATCCTCGGCATCCAGTTCACTTAAATAATCGTGTACTGTAATTACTCCATTATCCAGTTGAGCCTTCGAAACATCTTTAACGGCAGTACGTTGCGTGATGATGTCATTATCTATTGCAATAAGTTGTTTTAGTTTTATAAACTCCGAACTCTGCTGTTTCAAACTCAAATTGGTATTAAATAAAAATGTTTCCTTCTGCACATCTATTGTCTGTCTGTCAATATTCAGTATCTGCTTTTGATTATGCAGAGTATACAATCCGCCAGCTGACCAGCTTACCTTAAGCCCTGTAATATAATACCAGGCAGGGTCAACATTAAAACCATTTAAACCGGGCAGTGCATATCCACCTTGAAAGAAGAACATGGCTTTAGGTCGGTTAGTTGCTTTCAACATCTTTTCCTGTACATCATCATTCTTCTTTTGATAATCGTAATAAGACAATTCGGGACGGTGAATACTCTCCGAAATCGTTACTGTTTTTGGTGTTTCAAGTAAAGTGTTTTCGTCAAGCTGTTTATTAATAAATAACGATAACATATCAAGATACGCTTTGCGCGACGCTTTCATGCTTATCTCATTTTGTTTCTGCTGAAGGAATGCTGCTTTTAATTCGTACAGGTTACTGCTCAACGCTCTGCCATTATCAACATTAGCCTGCATGCGATTGATGCTGTTCTGAATATCTTTTTGTGTTACTTCATTCTGTTTTACCTGTGCATCAATAAGCAATGTGCCGAAATAGATTTGATTGATTCTGTCTTTCAATGCATATAACTGCACTTCTATATTTTCATCCTGAATACCTGCAGCAGCTATCTGCGACTGTTTCTGCTGCTTTATCACGCCGCCATCATAAATTGTCTGATCCACTTCTCCATGTACATTAAACTGGTCTTTGCTTACCGTTGGTATACTTGTATTAACACCCGGAATATGAAAAGAAATAGGGATTGTAGTTACATCCGACTGATAGGTAGCCTGCCCATTAAAGTTAAACTGTGGCAAATATCCTCTGCCTGCATTGGTTACATTATATTCCTTTGTTTTCTCTATCAGCCCTTTTTGTTTGATTAAAGGATATTGCTGCCTTGCTTTGGCATAACAACTATCCAGATTAATTGTTGTCTGCGCTTCTGCAAAATAACTTATTGCGATGATAAGTAATGTTAAAGTTATCTTTTTCATTTTACATTTTGTTTTCTATTTTATTTTAAGCATTGCATTCACCCATTTCGGAATAAGTTTTTTGCGCTGCTGCATCAATTCATCAAAATCTTTTGGTTTTAAATCTCCAATACTTTTAAGCATCGGGCTGCCTACAAAAGGGAATACAACCATACCCAGCATATTCATTATAAAATGCAATGGATGGATAGGTGCTATCTTTCCTTCTTTTATTTTCTGTTGAAACTGCATGATGAAAATAGATTTCATCAGCACTTTTTTATTGCTGATTCTTGAAATCAATTCTTCGGGATTGGCTCTTAATTCACTTAATACAAACAATGGTATGTCCGGTTCTTCAATCAGTAAATCAATATAATTGACTACTATAATATCAATCTTCTTTTCGAAAGAAGTTTTTTCATCATTCAAAATAAACATAACGGAAGTTAAAAACCCCTGCATTGTTTCCGTCATTATTATATCAAACAGCTTTTCCTTACTGCGGAAATAATAATTGAGTAACGCTAAATTTATTCCTGCTTCTTCTGCAATATCACGTGTTCGGGTAGCAGCATATCCTTTTTTATGAAAAACAGAACGTGCCGCAATCTTTATCTTTTCTTCGGTAGAAGGGTCGGCTGCCGCATTTATTTTTACAGGTTTCATTACTTGTTTTTTAATTCGGGTACAAATTTAATAACTAATTTTTGAATTAAACAGGTATTTTAATCATTTGATTAATTAATTTGATTAAAACTTTAAGAGTTGTTTACATATATCGAATTTATTTATAGATAAAGTTCAAACAATATATTAATTTTGGAATCTTTAATATTTCATTCTGTATCTACAAAAAACTTAACTACCTTCGTCAAAAATCAAAATTAACTAT
>CAIRRW010000225.1 GCA_903881065.1 uncultured Bacteroidota bacterium | reverse complement strand
GCAATATTCAAGAATACATCTTTAATACCTAACCTGAATCCACAGCGCTTTTCCAGCACTGCAAGAAGCATTGCCAATCTCCGCAAATCAAAACCTGTGGAGGAGCGCTGCGGAGTGCCGTAAGCTGCAGTACTTACAAGTGCTTGCGTTTCTATAAGCATTGGTCGTAAACCTTCCATTGTAGCTGCAATGGCAACACCACTGACTAATTCTTCTCGCGCTGTAATTAATATTTCAGAAGGATTGCTTACTTCACGCAAACCGCTTCCCTGCATTTCGTAAATACCTAATTCATTAGTAGAACCAAAACGATTTTTTGTTGTACGCAATAATCTGTAAACATGATTTCGGTCTCCTTCAAATTGAAGTACAGTATCAACCATGTGTTCCAAAACCTTTGGTCCGGCAAGGCTTCCGTCTTTAGTAATATGTCCTATTAAAAAAACTGCAGTGCCACTTTCTTTTGCGTAACGCATGAGTTCGGAAGTACATTCCCGAATTTGTGAAACACTTCCAGGTGAAGATTCAATGTGAGCAGAGTACAAAGTTTGAATAGAGTCAACAATTAAAAAGTTGGGTTCTAGTATTTCAATTTGTTTGAATATATTTTGTGTAGAAGTCTCTGTTAAAATATAACAATTAGGATTGTTCATCCCTATGCGTTCGGCGCGCATTCGTATTTGCTGTTCGCTTTCTTCGCCTGACACATAAAGCACTTTCAGGTTTTTCATATTAAGTGCCACTTGCAGCATTAATGTTGATTTACCTATACCGGGCTCACCGCCAAATAATATTAAAGACCCCGGAACCAAGCCTCCGCCAAGCACTCTGGAAAGTTCTTTATCGTAAACGGGGATGCGATGTTGTTCGGAAAGGTTAATTTCACTTATTAAGAGAGGCTTGGAAGCACGCTGTGTACTGGTACTTGCAATTCCCGGTGTTTTAGCATCATCACCTTTCGAAACAACTTCTTCAACATACGTATTCCATTCGTTGCACGAAGGACACTTGCCAATCCATTTACCTGATTGTGCTCCACAGTTTTGACAGAAATATGTTGTCCTGGTTTTCGCCATAATAATTAAATATTTCTCTCTTTAAATGAAGTAAATTTCTTCTGCGAACTAATTATTTCTTATTTTTTGTTCGATGGCAGTAGTTGAATATCCCTCCAGATAATTCAGCGTTTTCACAACACCATTGTGCGCCCTTACATAATCGGAGCCGACTATGTATTTTTTACTTTCGGGATTGGTTTCGTTTGCATCATAGTCAGCGCCTTTTACAAGCACTTCAGGATTCACAAATTTTATAGTATCAATCGGAGTATCCTCATCAAAAAAGATTACAGCACTAACAAAATGCAAAGAAGCAATAATTGTTGCTCTTGAAATTTCATCCTGAATAGGACGCGCAATTCCTTTATTCAAACGTTTTACAGAGGCATCGCTATTAATGCCGACAATTAATTCGTCACCAAGGTCGCTGGCTTTCGCAAGATAATCAATATGTCCGCGATGAAGTATGTCGAAACAACCATTAGTAAAAACAATTTTATGACCTTTGAACCGCCACACTTCCATAAGCTTTTCAAGTGTTTCACGCGGGAATATTTTCGATTGGACAATCTCAAGTGCAGGACGTTTATGTATATAAGGCACCATAATAAATAGAAATTTTTGTTTGTTTTATCTTATTAATTTCTGCGAATTTACGATTCTAAATGTAATGATGAAGTTTTTATTCAAATTTATACTCAATCCGCATAATAATTATTGGTGAACAATAATTAAAGAACCTCTTCGGATTTATCCTTATTCAGCACTGCTAAAAGCACTAATGAAATCAAACCTAATAAGAG
The DNA here is from genome assembly GCA_903881065.1 of uncultured Bacteroidota bacterium. Classification (GTDB taxonomy): domain Bacteria; phylum Bacteroidota; class Bacteroidia; order 2-12-FULL-35-15; family 2-12-FULL-35-15; genus 2-12-FULL-35-15. The sequence goes on along the minus strand of CAIRRW010000225.1, from coordinate 1,398 downwards.
GATAAGAACAAATTGGGTGGTCCAGACGGCCCATGCAAATGCAAATGCTATAGTGCCTGATATTAGATAAACTGTGGTTAATATTTGTATTACTATTGCCTGATACGCGCCTGTGCCTCCCGGAACGGCAATGATACCGACACTACCGAAAACTACAATTACTATTGCCACACTAAATGCCAGCGCGCTGGTTTCGCCAAAGGCAAAGAAACATACATATACCTGCAGTATATACATGGTCCAGATAAGGACTGTGTGCATGATAAACAGTATCGGTTTATCAACATTGGCAACACTCTTCAGTCCGTCCCATATCCCGATTATAAAATTTTTAGCCTTACCGGAAATTAATGTCTGTATTTTTTTTCTAAAATAGATTAATGCTGCAACTATTAATAACAGTATTGTTCCGCCAATGATAACAAATAATTGTTTCTGCATCAAGTGGTGAAACTTTTCAGAGAAGTTGGAAAATATCAGGTCGTTGGCGATGCCCGAAATACGTTTGAATTCCAAAGCAAGTGTTGTAAAAAAGATAATTATAAGGCATACCAAATCCAATGCGCGCTCTGTGATAACAGTGCCGAAACCTTCTGTAAATGGTACTTTCTCATATTTTGTGAGGATGCCGCAGCGGGTAACTTCTCCGAGACGCGGCAAAGCAAAATTGGCTAGATACCCTACCATTACAGCGAAAAATGTATTCGATAGTTTTACTTTATGACCGAGTGGACGCAATAACATTCTCCATCTTACTGCTCTGAAAAGGTGACTAAGCCCTGTTACAAGCAGCGATACGCCTATCCAGAAATAATTTGCCTGTTTTAAAGCGAGTTTAATATTCTTTATTTCTTCCGGGGTTTTATTATGAACAGCAAGCCATATCAGCAAAATTCCGATGCTTAAAAAGAAAAGAAATTTGAGAATATTCTTAACCTGCTTATTCAAAACTTATCGAAGTTTGTTGGTAGTTGTATCGGGGAATACTACAGCAGGCTTGAATTTCTTTGCTGTTTCAAAATCCATGGAAGCATAAGAAACAATAATTATCTGATGATTTACCTGTATCTTCAGCGATGCAGGTCCATTGAGGCATATTACTCCTGAGCCGCGCTCGCCTTTAATCACATAAGTGCTCAAGCGTTCGCCATTGTTGTAATTAAACACGTCAACCTTCTCGTTTTCGATGAGGTTGGCGGCATCCATCAAATCTTCGTCAATTGTTACACTGCCGATGTAATCCAAATCGGCTTGGGTAACGGTTACGCGATGTATTTTTGACTTTAAAACTTCTATATTCATAAGGGGTGTAAAATTAATGAAATTATTTTGATTGACAGTTATTACTTTTCTTCACTTTTTTACGTCTTCATTTCTTGTTTGCTTTTTCTCTATCCT
>CAIRRW010000224.1 GCA_903881065.1 uncultured Bacteroidota bacterium | reverse complement strand
GTTTTTTAGCGTGTATAAGCAGTAATGAGAAAAATGCAAGAGCGATAATCAGAAAAACAGCTCGACTTGCCAGTTACTATAATAGTAAATGGTATGTGCTGTATGTGCAAATTCCAAAAGAAAGTGCCAATAATATTGCTTTAGATAAACAGCGCCACTTGATAAATAATTTCAAACTTGCTACGGAATTAGGTGCAGAAATAATAAAAAAAGAAGGAAGTAATATTGCAAAAACTATTGCTGAAGAAGCTGAAGAGAGAGAAGTAACTACTATTTGCATTGGTAAACCATATTTCAATATCTTTACCTTTATCCTTGCAACAAATACTTTTAATGAGTTATTGAAGAAATTGAAATTGTTAGATATTGATTTAATTATTTTATCATGAAAATAAAAGTTAGACTCACATTAGGTGTTGGATTATTATTCCTATTTATAATTCTACTTGCGGTTCTTGGAACGGTATACATAAATGCATTAAATAAGGATACTCAAAATATTCTTGTAGCTAACTATAACACGTTGGATTATTCCCGAAAGATGCTAATGGCGCTGGATGAAGATATTACATTACCAGTGAGTGTGACTAAATTTTCTGACAATCTTCATAACCAACAAAACAATATTACTGAAGTAGGCGAGAAAGAACTCACCGATAAGTTATCTCAGGATTTTGAAGAAATAAAGAAAGATTCGAAAAATAATCAAATTTATATTTCCATTCGAAAAGATTTGACTGATATCATGTTGCTTAATATGGAGGCGATTCAGCGAAAGAGTGACATTGCAAAACAAACGGCAAACAATGCCATTTGGTGGATTTCAATTTCAGGTGCACTTTGCTTTTTGATAGCCTTTATTCTTCTAATTAATTTACCAGGAAATATTGCTAATCCTATTAAAGAATTAACGGAAAGTATCAAAAATATTGCAGCTAAGAAATATTCAGAAAGAGTTCATTTTGAAAGCCATAGCGAGTTTGGAGAAGTTGCAAAATCATTTAATACGATGGCTGAAAAATTGGAAGAATACAACAACAGTAATCTCGCCAAGATAATGATGGAGAAAAAGCGAATTGAAACTCTTATCGAAAATATGCATGACCCTGTAATCGGACTTGATGAAAATTTAAAAATTCTTTTTACAAATGAAGAAGCTGCAAGTATTATAGGAATAAAACAAATTGAATTAATTGGCAAGACGGCTAAAGATCTTGCAATGGGAAATGATTTAGTACGTATGCTTATCCATGATTTAATATTTACCGAAAATCTGAGCATTAAGGAAAAGAGTAAACCTCTAAAAATATATGCTGATGGAAAGGAAAGTTACTTTGAAAAGGAAACGCTACATATTTCTATTCTCCCTACTGGTGAACAGAATAGAATATTAATAGGGCACGTTATTATTTTAAGAAATGTTACTGAATTTAAGGAATTGGATTTTGCTAAGACAAATTTTATTGCTACCGTTTCCCATGAGTTAAAAACACCTCTCTCTTCAATTAAAATGAGCCTGCAACTCTTAGAAAATAAAAAAATAGGGGAGCTAAATGATGAACAAAAAAATCTAACAGAAAGTATTAAGGAAGATGCAAACCGTTTGTTAAAAATAACCGGTGAACTTTTAAATATGACTCAAGTAGAAAGTGGAAATATTCAACTTTCTATCTTACCGAATGATCCTAAAGAAATTTTATTTTATGCGACTAATTCCACTAAAAATCAGGCAGAACAAAAACAAATTAAATTCGAAATAACTTACCAAGAGAACTTACCTAAAGTGCAAGCAGATAATGAAAAAACCGCATGGGTACTTACCAATTTAATTTCAAATGCTATACGCTATTCTTATGACAATTCGACGATATATATAAGTATTAATGCAATAAATAATAAAGTTATCTTTTCAGTTAAGGATACTGGACAAGGGATAGCCCCCGAATATAAGGGCAAAATATTTGAACGTTATTTCAGAATCCCAGGAACAAAAAAAGAAGGTACAGGGCTTGGCCTTGCAATAAGTAAGGAGTTTATTGAAGCGCAAGGAGGGCAAATTGGATTAGAAAGCGATTTTGGAAAAGGAAGTATTTTCACTGTAACACTTAATGCCATTTAAACTAAAATAACATTATAAGCCTTAATAAATAATTCAATAATGGGAAACTGCTATTTATCAAGCCAGTTTTTAAAATCATTTAATCTGTATTAGAAAACAACTATAGTTTCAAAACATTAACATATAAAACTACACTGTTCATTGCAGTAAATATTCCATAGCCATTAGTAATATTGGTTTGAGGTGTAGCTAAGTTTTGAGAACTTGTACCATTACTAATATATAAATCGGCATAACCAGGCAAAATATGATATAACGTAACCTTATGCATCCCATAATATTGAAACTGCCTTGGATTTAATTGGAAGTTATTATCCTGCGTTGGTGAACTTCTGAATAGCCGTGCAGGTTCATTTGCATTATTCAAATCTATAAGAGCAGGATTTTGGGTTGTGTTTTCTACTGAAACTATATAATACGAGTTGTCATTATTTGTCCAGCTAAAAACAATAGGTGCCGGCAAAGGACTGGATGAATAAGTACTGCTGGATGAGGAACCAACCGCTACTTGAGCTATACTTACCACAGTAGCTGATTGAGCGAAACCCACAGGTTTTGAAAGTGCCTTGGTAGTGGCGGTAACAAATTTACCATTATAATTAAATTGCAGTGAATATTGCAATGTATCGGTAATTATAAGTGAGCTGTCCACATAATTGCCATTTCCCATAGGAGTAAGCGTATAGGAAGTTCCGTTAGTTGAAATGGTTATATTAAGTGTATTTACATTGTCGCTCGAATAGATTGCATTGGGATCGAATGCAATTTGTTTGCTGATATTAACTGAAGCAGGTGAGCCTACCTGAAGGAAAGATTGGATAACTGGAATATCAGAAAACCCAGGTTGTGTAATATCTTTCTTGCAGGAAGTAATAAATACAAATGAAATAATCAGTGAAAGAAATGCGAAGGTGTTTTTCATATTATCTTAATTTTAAGGATAGCGTTACATTTGGAACAAAACCAAGGTAATTTACATTGGTTTCAACAATTTGAGCGCCTATTATCTGGTAAGTTTTATACCAAACATTAGTCTGATTGTAAACATTGAAGAAAGAAACACCTATGGAACCAATATCTCTTTTGCCCTTGGATGTATTCACCATTAGCTTATAAGTCGCTGCAATATCAAGACGATTATAATCTGGCAATCGCATACTGTTTTTTGAGGACACCGTAAAGTAATCACGTTGGTTGCCATCAATTAAGGTAACAGGATATGCACCTGAAGGAGCAGTATAAGGTTCGCCAGTGGCATAAATAAACGTGGTGGAAAAATCCCATCGTTTCCAATTATAAAGCAATATAATTTTTGCTTCATGCGTAACATCATTTGAGGCAGGAAAATTATTTTGTGAATAAGCAGAGAAATGGTCGAGTGCCTGCCCGAGCGTATAACTAATCCAGCCTGTAAACTTCCCGTACTTTTTCTGCACTAGAAACTCAAGTCCTTTGGCTGTTCCTGTTCCTGTATAGAAATTCTGGTCAGCCTGATAGGTCTGCCCTACTCTATTGAATTGAAGAGAATAGTCAGCAATATTCGACAATACTTTATAATATCCTTCGATGCTGAAAAGGAATCGATTACTTTCGTACTGAATACTTGTAATATAATGGGTAGCCGAACTTACAGGGATATTGTTATTATCTGATAATATCCAAAAGTCGGTACTTCCTGATAGAATATCTTCTCGTGTAATTCGGTTTGCAAACTGATAGAACTTACCTGTTGCGGCTTTAACACTTATTCTATCCGTTAAATTAACAATAGCAGAGAATCGAGGTTCGGTATATGGTTTGTTGGTAACATTAAAATAACTTTCGCGTATACCTCCTGTTAGTAAAATAAAATCATGGAATAATTTTACTCTGTCCTGTAAATAGATACCCGATAATGTGCCGTAGTTATGTCGCTGCAAAATAGAAGAAGTATCATTCTGGCTATAGCTATAGGCAACATCATAATAGGTTGAGAATCCTCCAAAGCCAATCTGATTGTTTTTAAATATATCCCATGCATAATCGCTTTTAACACTATAATCTTTTAAATTGTTGTTTTCTAGAGTACCTGTATTGAACGTATGTACTTCGCCGGTACTGGAGGTAGTACTGCCTGAATTGGTAAGCGTTCGGTCGCTGAAATAGTTTGAATAACTGATTAATGTAGTTCCATATAGTTTCGAACCATATTTATGCGACCATTTTAAGCTGGAACCTGTATTACCATATTTAGTCAAGTCGGTATTTGTAAAGCTAAAACTAGTTAACGAAGAGGAGGAAAAATTGGAATTACTTGATGATCTTTCAAATGAATTATCAAGGTGGTCGGTACCATTGTAAAAACTCAGCGAAATAACATCATTGGAAGTAGGCTTATAAGTAAGTTTTGAATTCAAATCGTAGAAATAAGAAGTAGGAGTTGAGCTCCCTCCTCCCCTTCCTCCAAATCCTCCTCCTCCACTACTATTACTTTGAGATTTATTATTAAACTCTCTAAATATTTCGTTATAAATTGGCCCTTGAAAAGAACGGCGAATAGCAAAGAAAGAAGAGAATTTATCTCCAATAGGAATTTCAGCATAAGCATTACAACTTAATAAGCTTACATCTCCGCCAACATTTACTTTTTTCTGATTTCCATCTTTAGAAGTAATATCGCAAACACTGGAAAGACGTCCACCGAAATTGGCAGGATATCCACCTTTATAAAGTTCCATATCTTTCAGTGCATTGGAATTAAATGCACTGAAAAATCCATATAAATGATCAACATGGTATACGGTGAATCCATCGTATAGAATAAGGTTCTGGTCGGGTGTGCCTCCCAAAACATATAAGCCGGAGGAAGATTCATTGCTTCCGCCAACACCCGGCATTAATTGAAAAGAGCGCATTACATCTTTCTCGCCAAGGTTGGGAAGTGCAGCCATCTTTTGAGGGGACATTTTTATTACTGCTACTTCCGTTTTATCTCCTGCGCTCATTAAATCCTCACGATTGGCTGTTACCTCAACCTGGTTTAAGGTATGTGCTGCACCAATTTCCACTATCAAATTAGTTCTTGACATTTGAGGAGAAAGATAAAATTCAGCTTTATCGTATCCTAAAAATGAAATGGAAAGTGTGGAAGTATCAGTAGGAACTTTTAATAATGTAAAGTGTCCGTCGGCATTGGTAACCGTTCCATTACTCGTGCCTTTTACTTTTATAGTAGCAAAAGGCAAGGCTTCTCCAGTATTTTTATCTTTCAATACTCCAGAAATAGTAATATTTGATGAGGTGGGTTCTCCTGCATATTTTACATTAGTTGCACTTCTACTATCCTCTTTTTGTGATTCTTTGCCATCTTCCGGTTGTTCCTGTTTGGCACCTTGTATAAATACTACATTATTTTTATCAATACTATAGGTCAAATGGTACGTCCTGCATACATTCATTATTACTAAGTTAGCATCTGTATAACTAAAGGTATGAGTATATCCTGTAAGGGTTTTACAAGAAGCAGTGTCGTAATTTACCTTTATATTGTATTTAATTGCTAAGGTTTTGAAAACATAATCAACAGAAACAAAATTGAAATATTCTGTAACTTGTATATCTGATAATTGCTGTGCTTTTGATGTATAGGTAAGTAAAATTATTGTGGATAAAAGGAATATTCTTTTCATTATTTAGGTTAAAGGTCAGTAAGGATTTGCTTCTTAAATTTAATAATTGCTTTGTAATTAGTAATTAAAATAATCCATGTGAATAATTATTCTTTTATAAATTAATTTCTGTTGAAAAGATAAAGATTTAACCTTGGCAGACACTATCAATAACAATCCC
>CAIRRW010000223.1 GCA_903881065.1 uncultured Bacteroidota bacterium | reverse complement strand
ATATATTACAAAAACTTCACAATAAGTTATATTATTTACATATTGCATTAAATAAACTGTCGGCATGAGCATGTTTCATTCGTGCCAATTATTAAGTGGTGGCCTCACTAATACTTCCAAATTAATTAAACAACAAACAAAAACTAAGAACTGTGCGGTGGCTTCTCCGTACTATTTCCAGGAAAAAGAAGGAGAGAAAACATTAAGTCTTGATTCCTTCAGCGCGAAAGTGTCGGCATGCGCCAATAAACAAATAAACAAATTCTACCTCACTACCATAACAGATAAATGTTTGTTCCCTACCTTACAAACATACACTCCGGCATTTAATTTCGCAGTAATAAGCTCAAGTTGATGATTGCCGGCAGCCATCTTTTCATTCGCAATCACTTCTATTTCTTTTCCCGCAATATCATAAAGAGCAACACGTATCATTTCATCTTTTTTTACATTAAAAACCAGCAACGTCTTTTGTGTCGAAGGATTGGGATATACCAGCGAATTACTAATATTATCAGTATTTTCAGCTATACCTACAGTAAATTGCGGAGTAATATATACCCTATAAATACTATCATTACTTATCGTTACTCCAAAGTTGCCGGCATTAGCTCTTATCCCACCAAACATATACCCTGCGAGCGTTTGCGTATTAGGCAAGTCTCTTAATTTAATTACTCCATTGCTATAATGTGCCAAATTAGTATTCGGAATAAACAGCGCCTCGGCTCCAAGTCGCGCTGAAAGATGCGCAGGCAGAACAGCCTCAGATGTACTTCCGTTGGCAGCAACCGTTAGAGTAGTAATATTTTTTATAAACGGAACTTGGCTATCATACACGAGTGTGCTCGTTGCCGCATCATATACATGCGCAGAAATACCTCCGAAAAATGTTGTGTACATATCCTGATTTACCGAATCGAACACTGGTAAAACAGCACACGTGTACTGGCTCATAATCTGCTGATATGCCATGTTCACAATCGCTCCAGCAGAATCGATAGTTATAGGTTCATAATAAGGCAAGTCAGCATATTTCTGAAACACGCCGCCATAAGCACCAATTGCAAAGGTTCCGTTGGGTTTTACTATAGGCGCGGCAGTAAAATCACGCCTGTGAAAATTAGTTGTATCCGTTATATAACTGAATGGCGATAGGGTAATTGCAGTTCCATTATCAGTAATCGTAAACTTTTTTATCCTGTCGGTATACACCTGAGTAAACAAAGGGCTCGCTACACTATCATATTGTCCTGTAAAGTTATGTCCAAATATTAAATAATAGTCATTCCCAAGTTTTTCTATCTCACCGCCACATACAGCAAGGTTGGTGTCTGTTACCTGTCGTATGTAAGGTGCAACAGGCAAGGTATTCATTACGGCATATATCATGCTGTCAACATTAATTGCAGTAAGTATTGGATAGGTAGCAAAATGATGAAGCACACTGTCGTAACCGTATCCTCCCGCCACATATAAGTTATTTCCCTCCTGATAAAATTCCATGTTAGTAGCCCGTAAAGGATCGGCAACACTTAGCGGCAACTGATTAAGAGTTGCATAAAAAAACTGCCAGGTAGCAGTATCCACTACCATTATATTATCATTTATATATGCCGAAGCAAAACCAACATTACTGTTCATACTATGCAATCCATTTGTTCTCCCGCCAACAAACAGCCACTTGTCGCCCGATCTTGCAAATGCAAAAGAATGTATACCTGGAATATTTATTCCTCCAATTGGCTCTATTTGTAACGAGAATGGAGGTAATGTACCAAATTGTGCATTCACATAAAAAAACTGTATAGTAATAAAAATAGTAAGTAGTACTGATTTTATAGTAATTCGCATAGATGTTTAGTTTGGTTGTTTGTTACTAATTTCGTGAACCTTGTATTACTCTTAATATAACCGCTATAACTGCGATAACAAGAAGTATATGAATAATAGCTCCGGCACTGTATGCAAAAAATCCAATAGCCCAAATGATAATTAGAATTACTGCTATTAAATAAAGTAAGTTTCCCATGACTTCTAGTTTTAAAATTGTAATTTATTTATTTTTTATTGCTT
>CAIRRW010000222.1 GCA_903881065.1 uncultured Bacteroidota bacterium | reverse complement strand
TTTGCATTTTCTTTTAAATAGTTTGAAAATTCAAGATAGTCTTTTATGTTATATAATCCTGTATACGATCCGCCACCATAAGCTCCCTTAGTTGCAATTAAACCATAATAAAATAATGCTTTATATAAACTTGGATCTTCATTTTTAATTGCTTCAAGACCAGTTTGTAATTTTGCAAATATATCAGATGGTACTTGATCTAGATTTGGACCTTTTATTACTTTTATAGAAATATAAATAATAATATGTGTTGATGAAAAATGCAAACAGCAGCGATTTAATTTTATTTTCGGAAACACAAAAGTTTAAACAATGGTGGGTTTGGATGTTATTATTGAGTATCAATTGTGTTTTTCTCTTCGGGATATATGTACAGGTAATCTGCGGAGAAAAATTTGTTGAAAAACAGGGCAGTAATGCAATGCTTATTGCAACAACTACTTTTACTTTTTTAATTACTGCTCTATTTGCAATTATCCGTCTTGATACTATTATAAAAAGGGATGGGATTTATTTTCGTTTTTATCCTGTTCAAAGAAAATACAAGTATTTGCCATGGCAAAAAATCACTAAGTCTTATGTGCTTCGATATAATCCAATTTTGGAATATGGCGGTTGGGGCCTGCGCATAGGGCTTTTTGGTAGAGGCAGAGCTTATAATGTTTCTGGCAGAAATGGGTTGAAATTGGTATGTAGTGATGAAAAAAAATTACTGATAGGCACACAAAAGCCTGAAGAGATTACAGAAGTTTTAATGGCATTAAAGCAATATTTAGATTGATTAGCTAATAGCTATAGATTAATTAATGCCTTAATATTTTACAATCTCAATAATATTATTACTTTTCCAAACTTTATTAATTAATTGTTTTCAATTAAAAGGATAAATTTGCATCGTAAAAATACAATTCACTTTGATTTTAATAACAGGCGGAACAGGATTAGTAGGCTCTCATCTTTTATACGATTTATGTAAATCGGATAAGTATGTGCGTGTAATTAAAAGAAGTTCCAGCAATATTTCTAATGTAAAAAAAGTTTTCTCGTATTACTCTTCAAATGTTGATGAACTGCTCAAAAATATAGAATGGGTGGATGCTGATTTGTCGGATGTATATTCTTTGATGCAGGTGATGAATGATGTTACAGAAATCTATCATTGTGCTGCAATGGTTTCATTTGAACCAAAACATGAAGAGGAAATGATGAAGGTGAACATTGAAGGTACTGCCAATATGGTAAATGCAGCAGTTGAGAAAAAGATAAGGAAGTTTCTTCATGTGAGTTCCATTACTACCATTGGCAGAAACAGGAATGATGAATTATGTGGTGAAGATTTATTTTGGAAAGCTTCACCTGACAATTCTAGTTATTCAATTAGTAAATATGCTGCTGAGCGTGAAGTGTGGCGAGCTTCGGAGGAAGGGTTAAATATGGTAATTGTAAATCCATCCGTGATAATTGGTGGGGGCAACTGGCAGCAAAGTAGTTCAAATATGTTTAGTAAAGCATATAAAGGAATAAAATTTTATACAGATGGTGTGAATGGTTTTGTTGATGTTCGTGATGTTTCAGCATTAATGATTAAATTAATGAAAAGCGAAATAAATAATCAGCGATATATTTTAAACTCGGAGAACGTAGCTTTCAAAACCTATTTTGATTGTATGCACCAATCATTTGGTAAACCTAAGTCATCTATAAAAGCAGGGAAGATATTAAGTTCTTTTGCCTGGAGAGAAGAAAAGCTGCGACATTTTTTAACTGGAACGGCACCTTTGATTACTAAAGAAACGGCGTGTTCTGCTCACAAAAGGAGTTTCTTTTCCAATGATAAAATAAGAAAGATATTTCCTGATTATCAATTTATTCTTGTGGAACAGTCAATAAAGGATACTTGTGAATTGTTTCTGAAAGATAAAAAGTAAGTAATTATTTTTTGTTCGAAACCTCCGCCTGCATTTTACTCAATTCATTCAGAACATTCTGATAAATTTCCGAAAGCAGTTCGGGATTATTGGTATAAAATGAAAAGCTTTCATCAAATTGTTTCTTTGTAATATTATCTTTCTTCAGTACATCAATATTAAGAGCTACGCTACTTCCAGCTAAATCAATCTTGTTGGGATTTCCTCCAGTTAAATTCAATGATGCTTCCATAAGGTGAATATTAATCATCACTTGTGTCATTTTTTCTTTTGATAAAACATTATCCGGAATTTTAATTTCCTGTGTTCCAGAACACGCTGTGAAGAGTAAATAAATTACGATGTAAAAAAGATTTCTATACATATTTTTAAATAGCATTCGCAAAGTTAGTATAAAAAATTAAGCTACTTTTGTGAGCAATGGATTCGATTAAAAACAAAGTAGTCTGGATTACGGGAGCATCATCAGGCATTGGAGAAGCATTAGCCTTTGAATTTGCCAAAGAAGGTGCAAAACTAATTTTATCTGCACGAAGAATAGATGAATTGCAACGTGTAAAAACTTCGTTAAATCTTACTGAAGAAAATTGTTTAGTGTTGCCTCTCGATTTAGCAAACACATCTAGAATTGATGAACTTACTAATAAAGTAATCGCAAAATTCGGAAGAATAGATATGCTAGTAAATAATGGAGGATTCAGTCAAAGGTCTTTAGTTAAAGATACTTCCATAGATATTGACAGGAAAATAATGGAAGTGAATTTCTTTGGAACTGTTGCCTTGACTAAATCTGTTTTGCCTTTTCTTCTTCAACAAAAGAGTGGAAATATTATAGTGATTAGCAGTATCTCCGGAAAGTTTGGTTTCTATTTTCGTTCTGCGTATTCCGCATCCAAACATGCTTTGCATGGTTTTTTCGAGTCATTGAGAATGGAAATTTATAATGATAATATTAAGGTGTTGATTGTTTGTCCCGGGAAAATACACACTAATATTTCGGTGAATGCTATTACAAGCGATGGCGGCAAACATAACAAAATGGATGAAAGTACAGAACAGGGAACGAGTGCGGGGGAATGTGCAAAACAAATTATCAAAGCAATTAAAACAGATAACGAAGAAATATTTATTGGAGGTAATGAATTGAGAGCCGTTTGGATAAAGCGTTTTTTTCCAAAACTGTTTTCAAGATTAATAAGAAAACAGAAGCAAGAATAAAGCGATGAGCTGATTAGCCGATATGAAGATATATTGATTGTTGATTGAACATATTGACAAATGAACAAATAAACTATTGAACAAGTGAACAAACCAACCATAGCGGGAATACAACAGATAGGCATTGGAATACCTAATGTACATGAGGCTTTCAAATGGTATCGTCAGCATTTCGGGATGGATATTCCAATTTTTGAAGAAGCGGCAGAAGCCAATTTAATGTTGCTATATACAGGAGGAAAACCTCATCAACGACATGCAATACTTGCAATAAATATGGCTGGTGGCGGAGGTTTTGAGATATGGCAATATACAAGCCGTGTACCTCAACCATGTTCTTTTGAAATTCAATTGGGCGATTTAGGATTTTATTGTACACGTATGAAATCATTGGATGTAAAGGGTTCGTATAATTTTTTAAAATCAAAGAATGTAAACCTTGTTAGTGAATTAACAAAGGATGCCGGCGGCAATGATACCTTTTATTTACGCGACCCGTGGAACAATTTATTTCAGGTTGTGAAAAGTGATTCGTGGTTTGGAAAAGGCAAACAACTTACGGGAGGACCAGCAGGTTGCATGATTGGTGTTAGTGATATTGAACGTTCGAAGAAATTTTATGCTGATATTTTGGGGTACGATACTTTAAAATATGATAAGGAAGGCGTGTTTGATGACTTTAAGAATTTGCCTACTGGAACCAGTAAAGTGCGGAGAGTTCTTTTAACACATAGTAAACCAAGGGTTGGTGCGTTTTCAAGATTACTTGGTGCAAGTGAAATCGAATTGGTGAAAATCTACGACCGCACTCCAAAGAAAATATTCGAGAATCGCTTTTGGGGCGACCAGGGCTTTATTCACTTATGTTTCGATATTACCAATCAAAATGCAATGAAACAATTATGTGCCGAAAAAGGGCATTCATTTACTGTGGATAGCGGGGAGAAGTTTGATATGGGCGAAGCTGCAGGACACTTCAGTTATATTGAAGACCCTGACGGCGCATTGATTGAATTTGTTGAAACAAAGAAAATACCAATCATGAAAACACTTGGCTGGTATCTTGACTTAAGAAAACGTGATGCTTTGAAACCTTTGCCAGATTGGATGTTGAAAGCCTTAGGATTAAATCGGGTGAAAGAGAAGTGATAGCTATTAATTTATTTGAAGTGATACTCTCTTTTATATCTTACAGAAGGTTCTCTAATTACTACCTAATCCTAATTTATTTTCTCATGATTAGCCATTAAATAAATTAAAATAATAAGTAACATTTCAATGTTTTCTGTACAGAAATTTTATAGTGTCTGCTTTTCGCCAATCAAAAAATATTGCTCACCTAATAGCTTACTTCGTTCTCCATTTTTTCCTAATAACAAATATTTATCTGCATTCTTATTTTCTGACTTTTAAAGTTATTTTATCGAAAAGTCTTCAAAATAAAGTTATTTGAGGGTGCAATTGATAAATTTAATCTCATTCAGGAGGTTGTAAATTGGATTATATCTATGGATAACTTCAATTTAGTTACAACTAGAAATCTTTCAGCTATAAGTGGAAAGGTTTTAGCCTAAATTGGAAACATTATAGCTATAACTGGAAACATTCCAGCCATAACAACAATCATTCCAGTTATGGGTACAATCATTTTAGCCATTTTTGGAAATCGATATGAAAAAGGATAACGAGGTGTAGTAATGAGGTTAAAATCCAACCCGATTAATTAAACTACCTTTGTCTTTCAAAAAAATAATATGTTAGGAAAGGTATTGGAGAGATTGAAAATAGCTGCATTAAACAAAATGCAATTGGAAGCGCTAGAAGCTGGTAAAAAGGAAAATGATATTATTTTACTTTCGCCTACAGGTTCGGGTAAAACGTTAGGGTTTTTATTGCCAGTGCTATTAAATTTCGAGAAAAACATAATAGGCATACAAGCCTTGGTAATTGTGCCTTCCAGAGAGTTGGGATTGCAGATAGAACAAGTATTTAAATCAATGGGTACTGGTTTTAAAGTGAATTGTTGCTATGGAGGACATTCAACAAGAACAGAAAAAGATAACCTAAGATACCCGCCTGCATTGCTTATCGGCACACCTGGGCGACTTGCTTATCATATACATCATGCCAATTTCGATACTTCTACAATCACAACTTTAGTGCTTGATGAGTTTGATAAGGCTCTCGAATTTGGCTTTCAGGAAGATATGTCGTTTATTATTCAACACCTTAAACTGAAAAAAAGAATCCTTACCTCCGCAACAGAAATGAAGGTGATACCTGATTTTACAGGTGTAGTAAAACCTATCCAGTTAAACTATTTACAAGTTTCACCAACACAGCCTCAAGGATTAAAATTAAAAATTGTAAAGGCAGTCGGAAAAGATAAGCAGGAAGAGCTGTTTGGTTTAATATGCAAACTTGGAACCAAACCAACCCTTGTGTTTTGCAACCACCGAGATGCTGTGGAACGTATTAGTGAACTGTTAAAAAATAAATCACTTTCACATGGTATCTTTCATGGTAAAATGGAACAAGATGACAGGGAACGTGCATTAATAAAATTTAGAAATGGAAGTCATCATATTTTAATAACTACAGATTTAGCTTCGCGAGGCCTGGATATTCCCGATATCGAAAATATTATTCATTATCAATTACCGCATACTGAAGATGTATTTATTCATCGAAATGGTCGTACAGCAAGAATGAATGCTACAGGTACTTCGTATTTAATATTATCCGAAACGGAACATATTCCTCCTTTTATAAAAGAAATACCAATTGAAGAAAAGCTTCCGATAGTTAATACGAATCCTCAAAAGGCACGTTGGTGTACGATTTATATTGCTGCCGGTAAAAAAGACAAGATTAATAAAGTAGATATTGTCGGCTTGTTATTACAAAAAGGGAAATTGCAGAAAGATGAATTAGGGTTGATTGAAGTGTTGGATTATTCTTCGTATGCTGCAGTAGATATCAGAAAAATTGATTCTGTAATCACGTTAATTAAAAATGAAAAGATCAAGAACAGGAAAATAAAAATGGAAGTTTCGATATAAAAGCTTTAGTTTTTTACATCCATCAAATTTATCATTTTGATTTGAATTTATTTATAGCATTTATTGTAAATTCCGAAAGTACAAGCCTTCCGCTTATTTCAGCTCTTTCTATCAATAATGTTTCCCAGTTTTCGGTTCCTTTCCAACATACTTTTTTAATTTCCGCCATTGCTTCCGGATTAGATTTTGAAAGTTTATCAGCTAGTGAATGAATAGCAGCATCCATTTCTTCAATAGTTTTATGTACTTCTACATATAACCCTTTTTCTCTTGCCCATTGTGCCGTTTGCCATTCAGTAGCATTAATTGATAATGCAGAAAAAGCAGATGTACCTATTTTCCGTTCCACTGCTGGGCCAACCACGAATGGACCTATACCTACAGCAAGTTCACTTAGTTTGATCGAAGCGCTTTCAACAGCAAAAGTGTAATCAGCAGCACAAGCAATGCCAACTCCACCACCAACAGCTTTTCCTTGAACTCTTGCAATTACAAACACAGGCACCTTGCGAATAGCATTAATTACTAATGCAAATCCGGAGAAAAATCTCTTTCCAGTTTCTAAGTCTTTTATTGCTATTAATTCATCAAAAGAAGCACCAGCACAAAAGGTTTTATCGCCTTCGGTTTGTAATACAATAACTTTTGTTGCTGAATTATTTCCTGCATTTGTTATTTCTTCAGCCAATTGACGAAGTAGATTTCCTGGCATAGAATTACTTTGTGGGTGAAAAAAATTTATTGTTGTTATGCCATTTTCTGTTGATGTTTTAACGAATCCTTCCATTTGTTTTTATTTTTAAGAGGTCGCGAAGTTATAAAATAAAAAAGCACCTTAATTACTTAAAGTGCTTTTATAATATGAATTAAAAAATATTAGTTCTCGTGATAAGCAGGTAGTTTTCCTTCTTTAATCAACTGAATACTTTTTTGTTTGTGTTCTTCAAAATTGCCAAAACATAAAGCATCCAACAATTCTGGCTTGGTCATTAATGGACTATTTAATTGTGCTTTGATTTCCTTCTCACAACGATTTACATATTTCACAAATCGTTCCGGTGCCCAAATATATTCCTTTTTATGCCAATCAGGTTGAGAACGATCAACTTTGAATTCCTTTGGCATTTCGTCCGTTAATTTAATATTTGTTTTGATATCCAAACCTTCATAACGTTTTGGGAGCTGGCGATTATCAAATACTAAAGGGCGACTAATCTTGATAACATGCTTTTTTTTCTTAACATCTATTAAAGATAATCCTTCAATAACCAATCCTTTTTTGCGAAGGTGACCATACTTAGTTTCAAAACTTTTCAATATTTCAAACATGATGCTAATTATTAGTGGGGGAACAAAGATATACAAATAATTTGTTAGAAATGAAATAATTGTGTAATTATTTTGATTTTTTGGTAGAAATTAGTATTTTTAAGTTCCAAGCCTAAAGTTTAGAAAGGTTTGCAAGAAGCATAATTCATAGAAGAGTTCCCCTCAAGTACTATACACGTATGCCAATTATTAAAATATCATCAACTTGTTCTAAATCTCCTTTCCAGGCCTCCATAGTTTCATGGAGTACATCCTTTTGCTTTTCCATTGCTAATTGTGAAGTCGAAAGCAGGAGCTGCTGTAATTGCTTATATTTAAACTTCTTTCCTTTATTGCCACCAAATTGATCAGCATAGCCATCACTAAAAGTAACAATTTGATCTCCTTTTTGAAGTTCAATTTTCTGCTGATTAAATTGTGTAATTAGGCCAAAGTGATAACCAACAGGCTGTCTATCTGACTTATATTCTATTATCGCATTATCTCTAAGTAACCATAAATCATTATTTGCTGAAGCAAATACGAGCTCAGTTTTTTCTTTATTTAAACGACAAAGGGTTATATCCATCCCGTCCTTTGATTTACCTGTTTTGTCTGTTTGTTTTAATTCTGAGATTATTTTTACGCTCATTAAATCAAGAACATCACCAGGTTCTAATATTCTCTTATCTTTTACAATGTCATTAAGAAGAGAAATGCCAAGCATACTCATAAATCCTCCCGGTACGCCATGTCCGGTACAATCTGCTGTTGCATAAAAGTAATAATCTGCCGATTCGTATTTCCAATAAAAATCACCCGAAACAATATCTTTTGGTTTAAAAAAGATAAATGAATCAGAAAAGGCAGACTTAAATTCATCAACTGTTGGCAAAAGTGCTGTTTGTATCTTTAATGCATAATGAATGCTATCAATAATTTCTTCATTCTTTTTTTGGATGGTGTTTCTTTGCTCAATAATCTCTTCATTTTTCTTCGATAGTTTAAAATTCTGAATATGCATTTCTTTGCTGAATTTCGAATTCCTTAAAAGTAAGAAAGTCAAGAGAATAATTAAAGTGGCCAACCCAATAAATCCATAAAGTAAAGTACTTCTGTCCTGTTTTACTTCATGAACTTTTAAATCATTAATAGTTTTTTCTTGATCCAATATTTTATTCTTGTTTAAAGCAAGGTCAAGATTATTTCTTGCCCAGGCGACTTGTAATGAATTTATCTTATTAAGTCGCTCTAAGTTTCCAAGTTCTTTTTTCTGGTTCTTTAATTTTTCTTCAGTTAGAGTCAATTCTTGTTTTGCTTCTTCTTCAGCCAACTTATTATTTAATAAGGTTGCCTCTCTTAATTCAGCTTCTTTCTTTAGAACAATTAAATCTTTTTCTTTCTGATTTGACTCAAGTTTAACTTTTAATAATTCTATATTCTCTTGTTCCTTTTTTTGAAAATCTTCAATTACATCTTGATTAATAGATTCATAATTTGATCGTGTACTTTGTTTACTTGTTTCGTTTTTTAAATACCAATCTGAGTAGTTTTTTTTATTTTCAATATAAAGTTTGTAGTATTTGTTTGATTCAAAGAAATCTGTTTCGGAAGAATAAATTTCAGACAGTAACAAATAGGATTCACACATGTCTTTATAATCTTGACGTGGAGTACTTATCAGTAAAGATTGATTACACAAATTTATCGCAGTTAGGTTCTTTGAATTTATGAAATGGTTTTTCGCAATTATATTTAATTCCTCTGACTCTTTTGACTTGTCATTTGTTAATTGGTATATTTTTAAAGCTTTATCATAGTTGTTTTCAGCATTGTCAAACTCTTTTTTTAATGTTAATGTTAAACCTAAGTTTGTAAAAAGATCCGGCGTTAGTTTCCTGTTTTTGAGATTCCCTTCAATTTCGATTGCCTGTTTAAAATAAAATATTGATTTACTATAATCATTATATTTCCTGAATACATAACCTAAATCATTAAGACTAATAACTTTTTCTAAATTGATTTGTTCAATAAAATCCTGTTGATTAGAGAGAGATAAATATTCAAGATTATTATTATTGTAATTCTTATATCCGAACGAAATAATGTAATTAAGTGTAGAATCGCGAAGATTAAGAAGTTTTATTTTTTTTCCTTTATCAAACTTTTCTGAATTTCGATTTAACTCCAAAGAAAGTGTCTTAACATAATCAAAGGCAGATGTTTTAGATGAAAGTGTTATAAATTCTTCGTTTTTTATTTTTGTAATAAATGCCGTTGTTGGATTTGATAAATAATATGCAGTATAGAGGAAGGTGTATTTTTGTAAATTATCGAGTGCTGCATAACAACTCTGAAAGTTTGTGGTATCAATATATAAATTGTAATGAGCAGAGATAATATATCTCAAATAACAGAAATTTGCTTTAGTGTTTTTAGTTATTCCATCTTCATTTAATTTATTTTGAATTTCTGTAAGCTTTGTGAGTACTTTTTTTACCTCACCATTTCTCGAATAAGAAATAACGGTATTCAGAATATCTATATTTATTTGATCATTAATTGGAAGGGCATTCGAATTGTTTAATACAATCTTCTCTTGGTTGTCAAATGAAGTTAATTCTAATAGTTTTTGTCTTTGTTTTTTTAATTCTTCAGTACTGAACTCCGTGTTGTGAATAGCCAGTTTTGCAAAGGAGAAATATTGCCCGTTAATTTTTAATGAGATTAAAAACAATAGAAACAGGAGGCAACTTCTTTTCATTACAAACTATATTTGATTTGTAAAAATAATTCTCTGCCCATTCCAATCATTGGGAAATATCCTACGCTATATGCATAGCCGTAATAATTTTTTGTATTTAAAATATTAAATACTCCAATGTTAAAACTTAACGAATTGTGAAATAGATTATTTATCTGACACGTTAAATTGATATTATGTGTTGACGGAAGTTCCACATCGCTAATATCTCCAGCTTGATTGATCTGTGTTTCAATTATCTTTTTGCTTTGAAAAATTTCGAAAAGATTTAATGTAACGTTCTTGTAAATAGGGTAAGAAAGACTTACAAGTATTTTATGGGCAGGAAAAGAATAGGTTCCTTTTTTTTGATCAAGT
>CAIRRW010000221.1 GCA_903881065.1 uncultured Bacteroidota bacterium | reverse complement strand
TTTCTCAGCTATCTTTTCTTTTTCAGCAATACTAACGGCAGGAACATTTTTTATTATCAGATCTTCTTTCTCTTCTTTTAATCTTGGCTCCGGTTTTTTTGTATTAGCATCTAATGATACATTATCTTTATGCAAATCACTATGGCTGATAGTTACTTTGGCAGCTTCCTGTGCTTTTGCTTTTTCAGATTGAAATTCTTTCGCCACTAACGAAACAAGTTCAGCAGAAAGTTTTGTATTCGGATTTGTTTCCAATACATGGCCTTTGCTTTTAAGGTAATCCACAACAGTATTCATTGCAATGTTGTATTCCTTAGCTAATTTACTTAATCGTTGTTCAGTGAATTCTGACATAAATTTTATTTTGTTAATTATTAAAAGAGAAAATTTGAAGTGATAACCTAAAAATAGTTCTCACTGTTTAACATTCCCAATTTATTCAAATTCTGATTGAAGAATTTGTTTTACTTCATTAATTGTTACTTCTTCTAAATCGGTACGTTTTACAAGTTCTTCATTCGATAATTCAAGAACACTTTTTGCTGT
Source organism: uncultured Bacteroidota bacterium (assembly GCA_903881065.1). Lineage (GTDB taxonomy): Bacteria > Bacteroidota > Bacteroidia > 2-12-FULL-35-15 > 2-12-FULL-35-15 > 2-12-FULL-35-15. The sequence continues at coordinate 4,774 of CAIRRW010000221.1, read as the reverse complement.
ATCACATCCAATGTTTTTTAATTCATCTAATATCCATCCTTCTATTTCATCTGCAAATTCTTCTAAATCCACATCATCAGTATCTATATCAGTATCACGATATACATCAATTTCGTAACCTGTTAATTTACCTGCAAGTTTAATATTGTGTCCGCCTCTGCCAATTGCCAATGATACTTGATCCGGTTTCAAAAACACTTCTGCAGTTTTATTTTCTTCATCTATTTTTACTGAAGTTATTTTAGCAGGACTTAAAGCGCGTGTAATAAATAATTGCGCATTAGTAGTGAAATTAATTACGTCAATATTTTCATTACGTAACTCACGAACAATGCCGTGAATACGTGAACCTTTCATTCCCACACAAGCTCCTACCGGGTCAATTCTGTCATCATAAGATTCAACAGCTACTTTTGATCTTTCTCCCGGTTCACGAACAATTTTCTTAATAGTAATCAATCCATCAAATACTTCAGGAACTTCCAATTCAAACAAACGCTCCAAAAACTTAGGTGATGTACGTGATAGAATAATAACAGGATTATTATTCTTCATTTCCACACGTTGAATTACCGCTCTTACAGCATCTCCCTTTTTGAAATAATCAGCAGGAATTTGTTCTGATTTAGGCAACATCAATTCATTACCTTCCTCATCAAGTACAAGTGATTCTTTTTTCCAAACCTGATATACTTCACCAGTCATTATTTCACCTACTCTTTCTTTGTATTTTTTATACAAACTATCTTTCTCCAGTTCTAAAATTTTAGAAACTAAATTCTGACGAACAGATAATACTGCACGTCTTCCGAAATCATCTAATTTAACAGGCGTTGTAATCTCTTCTCCTAATTCAAAATCAGCTTCTATTTTATGAGCATCAGTTAAGCTAATATGTTTTGCAGGATCATAATCAAAGCTATCATCCACAAATTCGTCATCCATAATAATTCTGTTATGCCAAATTTCCACGTCACCGCGGTCAGGGTTAACAATTATATCGAAGTTTTCGTCCGAACCGAATTTTTTTATCAACATACTTCTGAATACATCTTCAATGATGCTCATTAAGGTTGGACGGTCAATGTTTTTTACTTCTTTAAACTCCGAGAAGGAATCAACTAAATTAATGTTTTCCATTTTGTTTTTCTTTTAAAATGATATTACTCTTTTTGTTTCTTTAATTTGATTATACTTTAAATTGATATTTGATATTACTACTTGTTTTCCTTTTTTCTCTTTTACTTTTGTTTCCAATGTTATTTCTTCTTCATTGGCTGCAGTAAGTTTGCCCGAATATTTTTCTCCTTCTTTAGTTACCACATCCACTTGTCTGCCTATGTTTTTAATATACTGTCGAGTTATTTTAAATGGTTCCGACATTCCTGCCGACATCACACTTAATTCAAAATCCTCTTTCTCTCTATCCAGGTGCGACTCCACATATCTGCTCATCTCCACACAATCGGCAATAGAAATTGCTTTATCATTATCAAGTGCAATAGTTATTTTGTTGCCCGGTTTCACCTTTATCTCAACAATATAATTCTCGCCTTCCTTAATCTTAACTTCAGCTATTTCTCTTATTTTATCAACACTTATCATATCTCAGTTGTAGTAAAAGAAAGAGGGGACTCTTGTCCCCTCCATCTGCTTCTTACGTAAATAACGATACAAAAGTACGTTAAATATTCTTATTTACCAAATTTACTGTTTCTTTCCAGTTAAATGATTTAGAAAGGGCTATTGCAATTGAAAATGCGCTGTTGCCATAAGTTCAATTGCGGTACCTATTGCCAATGATGATGTAGCAGCCGGCGAAGGAGCATTGAGCACATGAATCGCATTCCCGTTTACTTCTATTTTAAAGTCATCAATCATTTCACCTTCGGGAGCAAGTGCCATAGCACGTACTCCTGCACGACCGGGTTTTAAATCATCCATTTGTAAATCAGGAATTAATTTACGCAATCGTTTCAGGAAATATGTTTTTGAAAAAGCACCATGATATTCATCCCAGCCGAATTTCATATTCTTTGCAAAAAATTTCCAGGTTCCGCCAAAACCAAATGCTTCGGCAGTATCACGCAGTGAGAAATCTGTTTTGCCATATCCTTCACGCTTAAAAACAAATACTGCATTCGGTCCGCATTCGGTTCCGCCATGTATCATTCGCGTAAAATGTACTCCCAGAAATGGATATTTAGGATTAGGAACAGGGTAAATCAAATTACGAACTTTACTCATTCCTTTATCACTTAACTCATAATAATCGCCACGGAAGCCAACGATGGCAGTATCTATTTTCGCACCTTCCTTTTTTGCAATTCTATCCGATTGTAAACCGGCACAGGTAATTATATATTTTCCCGAAAAGTTTCCTTTTGAAGTAATCACATTTGTGTAGTCGTTGTGTTTTTCGAAAGCCGTTACTTCATGCTCACACAATACGTTGCTTTGCGGAAACCGCGTGCGAATCAATTCAACATACTTCTTTGAAACATCAGCATAATCAATGATTCCGGTACACGGCACCCAGAGTCCTTCGATGCCTACACAATGCGGTTCAATTTCTTTTAATCGTTTCGCATCCACCTTTTCCACGCCTTCTACACCGTTTGCAATTCCATTATTAAAAACTCTGTTCATGTGGGCAAGCTCCGAAGCCTCAGTAGCTACTACTACTTTGCCGCATATATCATGATTTATTTTATGTTCCTTTGCAAAAGCAACCAGCTCTCTTCGTCCATCCACGCAGTTTTTAGCTTTATACGAACCCGGTTTATAATATAATCCCGAATGTATTACACCCGAATTATGACCTGTTTGATGTGCTGCCACTTCTTTTTCTTTTTCAAGAACAAGAACTTTTTTTGTGGGATATTTTAAATTGATTTTATATGCAGAAGCAAGTCCTACGATGCCGCCACCAACAATTATTATGTCGTATTGATTAGTTTCCAAGAAAATATTTTTTGTCAAAAGTAAGGAAAAGCGATTGATTAATATGGGAATTTACACTTATTAATCTTAATTATAAATAACAGTAAAGTTGCTTTGTTTTAATAATGTTTGGATTATATTATTTAAAGAAAGTATTGAAGCCGAATTTAAAACCAACAACAATCATAGGATAAAGACTTTATTGGTGGTATGTACCTTTTGGATGGCTATAATCATTTAGTTACAAGTTACTATTTTGAACATACGTTCCGAATGTTGTATAATCACTTATTTTATATCTTAAAGTCAATCCTGCAAATGCTTCCATATTTAATTTTGATTGAAGAGGTTTGATATGATAACCACAAATTAAATCATGTCCATACACTGTTGCTTTTTCAGCACGATATACGTCACGATACGAGTGGCTGTCGTGTGCGGCAAATTGAAGAGTATTATTATAACTTAAAGTTTTATATACAATTTGTGAAGAAAAATATAACCTTCGCTGATGAGCAAAATAGTATTTATAATTTATTCTATAAACAGTTCCTTCATAAATGTTAAGGGGATTGCTACTTGCTTCATCAGAAGTAAAAAAGTCTGCCCATAAAGAATTTTTATAAACGTAAGCTACCTTAATTCCGAAAGAATGTTGGTAGTTATAACAATAGTCAATATTAAAGCCTACTTCATTTATTACAAGTTGAAAAGCATTTACGGAAAAACGTAATCTGTGTTTCTTGTACTCAGGAATATCAAGTGGAGAGAGGTGCTTTTACTTCCTGTGTTTATTCACAATCGTATCCTGCGAAAATAAATTAGCTGTAAAAAACATTATCCCAATAAATAAAAACAGAGGCTTTTTCAATGGTTTTGCTTTAGTTTTACAAAACTAATCATCTATCTAATGTGTAGGAGTGGTTTTTGGAAATAAACCTGTCAGGAATATTATTTAGCTTCAAAAAGCTATAATTTTGGTTTTTAGGTCGCTTTTGCGGTTCTTCACTAATTTCCTTCAAACCTTCACTAATTTCCTTCAAACGTTTGATGATTTCCTGAAATGTTTTAATAATTTTCATTAAACCTTCGATAATTTCCTGAAATGTTTCAATAATTTTCAAGAAACCTTTGAAAATTTCCTGAAAACTCTTAAAGATTTTCGAGAAAGCTTCAATACTTTCTGAAGAAGTATCAAAGCTTTGTACAAAATCTTTGATAGTTTCAACAAATTCTTGAAGAAACCGCTTTTTGCACTTTATAAATTCAAATTCATTATTTAGGAGGATAAATACTATAACAATAAACGGCACACTTACTTTTGGATATACATGCCATTGTTTAATTGACAAGTTGATGATATGCCGCAAATAAAGTAATTGTAAAAGTTAATTACCTTCGCAAAATTATTCTTTGATTAGTAATGAATTTTAAACCATAGAATTATTTCAGAGTCTTAAAAATCGAATGAATAGAAAACAGAATTAATAATTTAAAACATATAAAAATGAAACTAAAAATAATTACATGCATGTTGGGAATAGGTTTTTATTCCACAACTATTTCTTTTGCACAGTCGCAAGTTCCTGAAAAAACAACGAAATCAGAATCTTCTTCTGAAAAAAAGGATGGTAAAACTTCCGGTTCTTCAAAAAAGGAGTCATCACATAAAGGAAAGTCAAAAAAAGGTTCGGGTAATGGACATTCCAAAGGCGGTTCTAAAAGCTCAGGCACATCAGTGCAGAATGGGAAAGGGAAAAAATAGAATTCGGATTTAACATATCATCCTAATTCTTGTTTCTTAACTGTTATCAGGAGATAATTTCAACAG
>CAIRRW010000220.1 GCA_903881065.1 uncultured Bacteroidota bacterium | reverse complement strand
TCCGATTTTCTAAAGTAATAAAAGAGGTTGTCTCAAAAAGACAGCCTCTTTTTTTGTTTTCAATTTTGCCCTTCTCCTCTTTTCTTATAACTAAATAAGTAGAAGGAAGAAGGGTTTTTGAGGGAGTTAAAGCCTCTTTACTGGGGCATGAACTCCGGAGGCTGGAGCTCTAACCGGAGAGGTTGGGGCATGAACTCCGGAGGCTGGAGCTCTAACCGGAGAGGTTGGGGCATGAACTCCAGAGGCTGGGGCTTTAACCGGAGAGGCTGGGGCATGAACTCCAAAGGCTAGGGCATTAACCGGAGAGGTTGGGGTATGAACTCTAGAGGCTAGGGCATTAACCGGAGAGGCTGGGGCATGAACTCTAAAGGCTAGGGCATGAACTCCTAAATTCTAAGGTCTTAATCTTCTAAAACACCTTCTTTTCAATCACTTAGATGAATGACGTAAACGAAAAAAGGTACTCTCCCTACCCAAAAATCAGCTAAAAAAAGTGAAAACAGAGTAATAAAAAAATCCTGCTTCGGAATTCCGAGGCAGGATTTTATCCTGGGTGATGGATTATATATATTCTATTTCATTTTATAAAATCAACAGAAATAAAAACCTTGATCCTGAATTTTTGATTCATAGGAAATTAATTAATAATCTGTTTATTCTATTTTACATCAAATTATAGGATTTGAAGTAATTTAAATAAAAATGAACATCGCAAAAGTAAGTAAGCACGTAATTGTATAAAATGATTAATATCAGAAAGGGAAATTTAAAAGCAAAAGAATTGGGAATACCGTATTAAAAGAATTAGATTTGAACCTCAAATTGAAAACAGCTTGTTTCTTGATGGAATGGAAATAATAAAATTAAACTTCAGTTTATCTATCCTCCCTATTAAAAAAGTTTAAATTTGAGTATTATTCTTTACTGTTAAGTTTAGGTAATCTGCATGAATATGTCGTGGCGTTTGATAATAAACCTGTACCTTACGGCAAATAAATAGTTTCAGTTGGAGTAGTTTAAGAGAAGAATACAACATTTTACTTACTTTAATTTATACTGAAAGCAAATTAAATAATGATATATGCTTGATTATGCTCACCGATTTAATGCTTGTAATATTTAAATAATGGATTCGCTCAAGGAAAGTATTAAAAAATACCAGTTTCAGATGAAGCTAATAATTGGATTTTTACTACTAATACTTGCCATCGAATTTATCTTTTTCCATTTCTTCCAGAACAACGACAATTTTATAAGGGCAAATAAAACCGCAAATCACACCATTGAATTATTTACGGAAACAGAACACATATTATCCGAAATAAAAGATATTGAATCGGGAACCCGTGCTTATGAAATAACCGGCAACGAAAAATTTCTGGAACCCTATATTACCGGATATTCTGATGTTTATCTTCACCTTAATAACCTAAAGAATATAACGAAGGGCAACCCAAAACATCAGATAAAAGTTATTGAATTAAGTGTATGGGTAAATATGAGGCTAAGTCGTTCTCAAAAATTAGTTTCGCTGATAAAAGATAATAAACTTGAAGAGGCGAAAGCAATGACCAACACAACTGAAGGCTTGCTGATAATGAAGAACATTAAGGATAAAATTACTGAACTTCAGGAGGATGAAAAAATTGAGTTTGAAAATCAGAATAATAGGAACAATTATGTTTTTGGTAATTCTTCAAAAGTAATTGTAGTGCTGGAAGTGCTGGTAATACTAATTCTGTTAATGGTTTTTGTTTTGATCAATACTAATTTTAAAAACAGAAGAGAGAGGGAAGCGGATTTATTACAATTGAATAATGAGTTGGAGAAAAAGGTGGATGAACGAACAGCAAAATTGCAGGAGAATGAAAAACTTTTTAGAGCATTGGTGGAAAATGATTTGAGTATGATTTCTTTAGTCGACAAAAACTTTGAATCTATTTATCGAAGCCCGGTAACAGAAAGTATTCTTGGATGGACGGATGAGGACAGAAAAAAGATGGATGTTTTAAGTTTTATACACCCTGACGATATTACATCTTATAAAAATAAATATCAGGAAATTATCAATAAACCTGGACAGCTTATTACACTTGAATTTCGATATTTACATAAAGACGGACATTATTTATGGTTGGAAGGAAACGCTATCAACAAGTTTGCTG
>CAIRRW010000219.1 GCA_903881065.1 uncultured Bacteroidota bacterium | reverse complement strand
TATTGCTGAGGCTGTGTAACTGATACATCACACCCAGCTCGTGACCTTTATTATCAGGATAATGCAGGCCTGCCAGATTAGTTAGAAATTGAAAGGAAAGCTCCTCGTCGTTGTAAAGAAAACGTACTACATCACAAATAATATCACGATTCAAAACAAATACAGGATAATCAGCAACTAATTCAGAGGAAATAAGTCCGCCACCAAATTCTGCTTTTAATTTTTCCTGAACCTTATTTAATAATGCATCTTTATCCATACTAAAAGTTCTTATTTTTTTGGTGGAGTTTTATCAGCAGATTTTGCTGTAAGTTTTACTCCGAATTTTTGTGCACATGCAATTATCGTTGTTTCTTTGATGGAGTTTTTTTCATCATCCGATAGTTTTGCATACGCTTCCCGTTTATAATTTTTTTCTACCTCGTCTTTATAACAAACCGAAATCTTTTGTGCAGTTTCTTCTTTTATAGCTTTTCCTGTGGCTGTTAAATAATCCTGACATTCATAAAACAATTTTTCATTTTCGTTTTGTGTCCATTTCATGGATACTACATCCTGGGCTATTACACCTGAAGAGAATCCAAAACCAGTTAACAATAATAAGAGAGAAAGTACTTTTTTCATTTTCAATTATTCCATTCCGTATTTTTCCATCAACGCTTTGTATTCAGGTTGATTTCTGCGTCGGGTAGTTTCGTTTGCTGCAAGCTTTTGAATTTCCAATATGCCATCAATTACCTGTTCTGGTCTTGGAGGGCAGCCCGGTATATAAACATCCACAGGAATTACTCTGTCTATCCCCTGCAACACGCTGTATGTATCAAATATTCCTCCGCTTGATGCGCAGGCACCCATAGCAAGTACCCATCTTGGTTCTGCCATTTGCTGATAAACCTGACGTAATACCGGAGCCATCTTTTTTGAGATTGTTCCCATTACCATCAATAAATCTGCCTGACGAGGTGAAAAGCTTAATCTTTCGGCACCGAAACGACCTAAATCATAAGTAGAAGCTGCAGTTGCCATAAATTCAATTCCGCAGCAGGAAGTTGCGAATGGTAATGGCCACAATGAATTTTTACGCCCCAAACCAACGGCTTTATCCATAGTAGTTACAAAAAAACCCGGCCCTTCCATTCCGTCAGGTGCCTGAACTATATTAACTTTTGATTTTTCTATTTCGCTCATTTTAGCTTCCTATTTCTCTATAGATATTTTTATTCCCACTTCAATGCGCCTTTCTTAATTATATAGTAGAATCCTACTAATAAAAAGGCTACAAATGTTAACATTTCTACAAATCCTGTTAATCCTAAGTTTTTAAAGTTAACTGCCCATGGGTACATAAATATTACCTCCACATCAAACAGTACAAACAAAATAGCTACCAGAAAATATTTAACTGAAAACGGGAAACGAGCATTTCCTTTTACTTCAATTCCGCACTCGAATGTATCGTCTTTAATCTTTGTTTTTCTTTTTGGGCCTAACCAGTGAGTTGCAAGTAAAATAGCTATTACCACAGCTAACGCAACAAAAAACATAAGTGCTACTGGTAAAAAATCTAAGGGGGTGCTTTGTGATGGCATAAAAATTATTTTTTATTTCCGTGTGCAATTTTAGGCATTTATTTCATATCAAAAGATGATTAATATCTTTTTTTACAAACTATTTTCCAATACGCTATATTACTCGTTTTAAATTCAATTCTTTTGGCGGTGCAATTATTAATGGTACCGTTTCTACTGTTACCGAACTGGTATCCAATCCAAATGCTTTTTCTTCTGATAAACTATAATGTTTTATAAAGAAATAAATATCCAGCACTATTCGCTCTATTAAAGGTAATTCGTTTTCGTAAGAAAGGAATTTTTCTATTACAATAAATCGGAAATCACCAATAACATTATTTTTATTCAATGATTTATAACGGCTGGTGATGTCCACTTCTTTATTCTTCACCATATCTTCTACCACCTTCCGGAACATTAAATTAATACGTGGAGCTACACGAAATCCTAATCTAAAGTCGATACGGATAACATCGTCATGAATAAATTCACTCACTTTATATTCCATTCTATATGGTTCATCCACCACATCAACGTGTACAAACCAATAGATGTCGGCTCGTTTGGGCTGCTTTTGCATGATGGAATAGATAACTTTCGATTCTATTTCATCTCTATTATCAGCACTGGTAAGGTAAACCAAGTGAGTTGAATATTTTGGCACTTGCATATCTCGGCTCAAATCCTCCAACACAGGCAAGTAGTCTGCAAGCTTAACAAACTCAACATAACGGTTTCGTATTTTACGCGAATAAAACCAAACCAACATAATAGAAATAAGAATGGATGCTATCATCAACGTAATCCATCCTCCATGCGTAAACTTATGCAAATTGGCAATCAGGAACGAGCTTTCAATAATTACATACATAGATAATACGGATACAATGAATATTTTATTGTACCGCTTTATTATCATATAATAAGCAAGTAACGTGGTAGTCATTAACATGGTTAATACTATTGCCAACCCATACGCCGCTTCCATATTTGATGATTCCTGAAAATATATGGTAACACCAATACATCCTGCAAGTAATAACCAGTTAACAGATGGAATGTATAACTGCCCTTTTAAATCAGAAGGATATTTTACTTTTACTTTAGGCCAGAAATTCAATCGCATCGCTTCGTTTATCAAGGTGAACGAACCGCTTATTAATGCCTGACTTGCTACTATTGTTGCCATGGTAGCAACTATAATTCCTATTGGAACAAACCAATCGGGCATTGCTGCATAAAATGGATTTTGTTTGCCAAGCAGCTCTCCCTGATGTGCAATAAGCCAAGCTCCCTGACCGAAATAGTTTAGTATTAACGATGTTTTAACGAATATCCAGGAGATACGGATGTTCTCTCTGCCGCAATGTCCAAGGTCGGAATAAAGTGCTTCGGCACCTGTAGTACAAAGGAAAACAGCACCTAACACCACAAATCCTCCGGGATGACCGAACAATAATTTATAGGCATAATATGGATTGATAGATGAGATTACATTTACATTGGTTATAATTTGAGAAACACCAATAGTAGCTAGCATGCAAAACCATACTAACATCATCGGGCCAAAAAATTTACCAATAAACTTAGTTCCGAATTGTTGAATAAAAAACAATCCGAACAATATGGCAATTACAATAGGTACAGTATGAATTTCGGGATTAAGGTCGCGCAAACCTTCGATAGCAGAAGCAACAGAAATGGGCGGTGTAATAATTCCATCGGCTAATAAAGCACTTCCTCCTATGATTGCAGGAAACAACAGCCATTTAATTTTTGCACGACGAACCAATGCGTATAACGAAAATATACCGCCTTCCCCCTTATTATCGGCACGCAATGTAAGTATTACGTATTTTAAAGTGGTTTGTAAGGTAAGCGTCCAGAAAATACAGGATAAGCCGCCTTTAACGGCATCCATGTCAATAGGTTTATCACCAACAATTGCTCTTAATACATAGAGTGGCGAAGTACCAATGTCTCCGAAAATTATTCCTAAGGTAACTAAAAGCCCTGCTGTAGAGAGTTTGTGAGCGAGATGATTATCTTTTGACATGTATGGTTTGAAATAAAGTGCGCAAAACTACTAAATAATAAACTACACGATGATTAATTAGATTGAATTATTAATAGGTAGAGATTTGGTGGTGGCAGCAGTTTCGGCAATTAAGTTATCTCCTTATTTTTTATCCAAATCCACCTCTATCTTCGGAATCATTTCTCCCACTTTACTTTTATTAAGTGCAGGAATCAACGTAGGAGCAATCTTTCCGACAGGAGCATACAATACCGATTGTTCTTTGGTTTTAAAGGAAATAAGCGGATACGATTTTTCAATGGCATCAATCACAAACATGATTACACTTATTACCATTGCAAATTTTAATGCGCCAAACAAAGCACCTCCAATTTTATTTATAGCACTCAATGCCATTCCATCCACTATTTTCTGAATAAGTTTGGCTATCATATACACTATAATGATAATACCCAGAAATGTAACCGCGAAAGAGATGATAGGCAGGTAGTGCGATTTAGTATGAAACCATACCGACATCTTTTCTGCTATAAATTCGGAGAAATGAATACCGCCCCAAACTCCTAACCCGAAAGCTACAAATGATGCCGCTTCTATTATCAATCCCTTTGTAAATCCTTTGTACAAACCCCATACTAATGGAATACAAATAATAATATCGAGATAATTCATTCGGCTGTACTTTTATTTAATTTTAAACTGTTTACTTTAATAAAACAAAGGACGCTAAATTTGAATTTTATATATCGGCATACCGTAAAACTTATTAATAAAACAATGTTAACACCAAGCTGATATAAGTGCATTTAGGACTTATTATTAAAGTGGACATCATTAAAAAAGCCTATTGCTAAAACTTATCTGATAAAAAGGAAAGTACTTTTCTCCAAGATTAAAAGTAAATAGTAATCGTTCTTTAAAAAGTTTAAAAGTTCAGTAAACGACTGATTTGGTCAAAATTGGTAATAACCTGGCAAAAGCAAGTGATTTTGTTTGGGCATTAGTCAACAATCAGGCAAAAGCAAATTCAAGAGCAAAATTGCAGTTTGATTACCGAGCAAATGTAGTTACC
>CAIRRW010000218.1 GCA_903881065.1 uncultured Bacteroidota bacterium | reverse complement strand
TGTTGCAGGATTCGGATAAATAACAACATTATTAGCATCTGCCCATTCATCTACACCCATATTATTTATAGTTACACAATGCGAAGTAGCCGAACAGCCATTTAACGTAACAATTACAGCATAGCTGCCATTTGCAGTAGCAGTATAGCTTTGGCTGGTAGCACCCGTAATTGGTGAGTTACCTGTGGTACAATTTAACCATTGATACATAGCACCAGTTTGGTGCGCAGTAATTGTTATTGAACTTGTAGAAGTAGTTGAATCTATTGCTGGCAATACCGTTAAGTTGGTTGTAACGGTACTATCACAGCCATTTACCAACGAAGTAAATACATCTGTATACGTATTGCTGGTTGTATATACATTGCTTCCTACTGTGAAGCTATGCCCTGCACATACAATAGGTGATTGAGCAAATGTGGCAAGTGGTTTTACTGTAGCAATTACAGCCGTACGTGCTGATTCCCCTGCTGCATTAACTGCTGAAACATACAGCGTATCTGTTACAGAAACCGAGGTGTTATAAGTAGTACTTGCACCGCTTTGTAATAAAGTACCACCACTTATCGAATCATACCATTTATAAGTAACATTAAACGAAGCATCACTTACACTCCACGTTGGTATGCCTGCGCCACATTGTACAGAGTTAGCAGCTATTGGTGGCGTTGGTAAAAGCTGACACAGCCCCGTTACTTGCACTGGTACGTTACTATCTGTAGTGTTTCCATTACCTAATTGACCATAGTTATTAGCCCCCCAAGCCCATTCGGTGCCATCATTTTTTAATGCAAGAGAATGAAATACTCCTCCTGCAATAGCGGTAATGCCACTAAGCGAATTTACCTGTACAGGCACATTGCTGTCTGTATTAGTTCCATTGCCTAATTGACCATAGCCATTATATCCCCATGTCCATACGGTGCCATCATTTTTTATTGCAAGTGAATGATAGAATCCTCCTGCAATAGCAGTGATGCCGTTAAGCGAACTTACCTGTACGGGCACATTGCTGTTTGTAGTAGTTCCATTTCCTAATTCACCATAATTATTATAACCCCAAGCCCATACTGTACCATCATTTTTTAATACAAGAGAATGAACTCCTCCTCCTGCAATAGAAGTGATTCCGTTAAGCGAACTTACCTGTACTGGTACATTACTGCTGGTATTATTCCCATTACCTAATTCACCATCATTATTATATCCCCAAGCCCATACGGTGCCATCACTTTTTAATGCAAGGGTATGAGAACCTCCACCTGCAATAGCGATGATACCTGTAAGCGAACTTACCTGCACAGGCACATTGCTGTCTGTATTAGTTCCATTGCCTAATTGACCAGAGTCATTATATCCCCATACCCATACGGTGCCATCACTTTTTAAAGCAATGCTATGATAATACCCTCCTGCAATAGCAGTGATGCCGTTAAGCGAACTTACCTGTACGGGCACATTGCTGTTTGTAGTAGTTCCATTTCCTAATTCACCATAATTATTATAACCCCAAGTCCATACACTACTATCGTTTTTTAAAACAATTGTATGTAATCCACCTGCAGCAACAGCAGTTATTCCGGAAATCGAACTTACTGGTACAGGTAAATTGCTATCAATATTAGTTCCATCGCCTAATTCCCCATAGCCATTAAATCCCCATGCCTGTACGGTTCCAGTATTGCATAAGGAGAGGGAATAACCATTTCCTGCAGCAATCACTTGTGCTGCAACTTGTGTTGTGTTTAATACATTTGCAGTAAATACTACCGCTACTAAAATTGTAATTGTTCTTTTCATATTGTTTTGTTTTAAAGGTAAGTTATTGCCATTTCGCAGGCAGTGTTCTGCGAGAATGTAAACATACGGATTAAAAATCAGAAAGCAAATTATAGTTTTGAAAACCTTAAAACAATCATATTGTACTTTATATACAATCACAACAATCCTCATCAGACCAACTTACCATAAATTATTGGTTTTCAAAATGAAATAAATAAAAGTATTTCATTGCATTATCAAAAACAATATTACCTTTGGATTCTCAAATAACAATAAAGCCAGTTGGTTTCTCTCATTTATGAGTGTAATAGTCTCTAAAACCCTGCTTCCTATAAAACTTATCTGATAAAAAGGGAAGTACTTTTCTCCAAGATTAAAAGTAAATAGTAATCGTTCTTTAAAGTAGTATGGTTCAGTAAACGACTGATTTGGTCAAAATTGGTAATAACCTGGCAAAAGCAAGTGATTTTGTTTGGGCATTAGTCAACAATCAGGCAAAAGCAAATTCAAGAGCAAAATTGCAGTTTGATTACCGAGCAAATGTAGTTACC
>CAIRRW010000217.1 GCA_903881065.1 uncultured Bacteroidota bacterium | reverse complement strand
TTTGCAGCGTTTTAGTAGAATATTTAGTTGAGTCGTTTTTAATTTTACTGTATTCGTCAAATGATGTCAGGTTATAAATTTTTAAAGCATATTTATAGTCAAGGTTAGTGTTCTGTGTAAAGCCGTTTTTAATAAAAAGTAGCAAAAGGATTATTAAGATGTAATTTTTCATATTTATAAGTGTTAGTTTACTGTGCTAACGCAATTGTGGAGAAGTTATTGTGACTCATCCTAAAGTTGCTGCTATCCTTTAGACTTGCAATCAAAATATAAAAGTGATTTTTTTATAAACAGAAAATTAATTAAACGAAAGAAGTTTGTTTGAATATCAAAAGTGCTTTGTGTAGTGGTGAGGATGCCACTTAATAATGGTCACGAGTCAAATAGACTCGCGACGGCTAGGGTTCATCTGTGTTGGAAATTTTCTGCCATTGTTGTTGTTTTCATCAACAATCTTTATTTTTATATTTTACTTTTTTCTTTTAGAACGTTTTATTGGTGAAATAACACCAGTAAAAGGCTAGGTTTCTGCTAACTTGGAAGGAACACCAAGGGCGAAAAAGCCCTGAAAATGCAGTCTGCTTTTATTTCCGAAGGTTTTATGAATAAGAATTATAACAACTATTATCGCTTATACGCTAAATCGCTCCTAAACAATATTGATAGGTATTTTGAGGGCTTCTCAAGAAACGGAATAAATATTGTATAACCATTATCACTTTTATTCTTTCTTCGCAATAAATCAATCCGTGTGAAGTTTCTATTTTTTTGCTTTAATACAACCCTTCGATAGATAAATACCTTTCCCCTGTATCATAATTAAAAGTAAGTATTCTGCTTCCTTTTGGTATATCAATTAGTTTTTTTGCAACCGCAGCTAATGATGCACCGGTAGAAATGCCGGCAAAAATGCCTTCTTCCATTGCTATTCGTCTGGCATATTCAAATGCTTCATCCTTTTCTATTTGTATTATTCCATCCAAAATAGTTTTATTTAAAACAGAAGGTACGAATCCGGCACCAATTCCCTGCAATGGATGTGGACCTGGAGCACCACCGCTTAGTACCGGCGATAATACAGGTTCTACTGCAAATACCTTTAGTGATGGAAATTTTTCTTTCAGCACTTCGGCCACTCCGGTAATATGCCCACCGGTACCTACTCCTGTTATTAAATAATCGAGCCCTTCAGGAAAACTTTTCAATATTTCCTGTGCTGTTGTTTTACGATGTATCTCCGCATTTACAGGATTATCGAATTGCTGTGGCGACCATGCATTTGGAGTAGCTTGCACCAACTCATTTGCTTTTTCAATAGCACCTTTCATACCTTTTTCTCGCGGAGTAAGCACAAACTGAGCACCATATACTTCCATTAATTTGCGGCGTTCCACACTCATTGATTCCGGCATTACAAGTGTTAACTTGTATCCTTTTACAGCAGCTACCAAAGCTAGTCCAATTCCGGTGTTGCCCGATGTAGGCTCTATTATTACACTATCCTTATTCAGTATACCTTTCTTTTCGGCATCTTCTATCATTGCCAAAGCTATTCTGTCTTTAATACTGTTACCGGGGTTGTTGCGTTCCAGCTTTATCCATACTTCATGGTTGTTGCCAAATAACTTGTTTAGCCTCACGTGCGGCGTGTTCCCAATTGTTTCTAAAATGTTTTGATACTTCATGTTTTTCGATTTTTTTTAATTGTTATTATTGATTATTAAATTACAAAGTTGATTTGCTCTTCGAAAGGATTATTACTTTTTATCCTTATTTCGCTTTTATGAAAAACTACCGAGAATGGAGGAACACTGTTTGTTATCCATACGTTTCCGCCTATAATACTTTCTTTACCAATAACGGTAGCGCCTCCAAGAATAGTGGCATTGCCATATATAATTACATCATCTTCAATTGTAGGGTGTCTTTTTTTATTTGCATTTTCCTTCGCTACACTCAATGCACCCAGTGTAACGCCCTGATACATCTTCACTCTTTTTCCAATTACTGCAGTTTCGCCAATCACAATTCCTGTTCCGTGATCTATTGCAAACGCTTCACCAATGGTTGCTCCCGGATGAATATCAATGCCAGTAGTGCTATGTACCTTCTCTGCAAATAAACGTGCAAGTAATGTGTATTTATTAGTATACAGATAATGCGAAATACGATGTATGGCAATAGCATAAAATCCAGGATACGCCTGCAGCACTTCTTCCAGCGATTCGGCAGCAGGGTCAAACTCCAAAATAGCTTTCGCATCGAGCAGCGTATTGGTGTATATTAATGGCAGTTCAGTATAAAAATCTTCCCATGTTTTTGCAGCAGCTTCGTCATTTATATTTTCACTTTTTATTAATTTATAGAAAAGCTTTTTTATAAATATCAATTCTGTTTCTATATCATCTGCGTTGTTGTACTGTTTTATACCGTTTACATAAAGCAGGTTAAATAGTTTTTCAATAAATTCATCTGTCAAAAATTTATTTGGCACCGCATTACTTTTACTCTTGTTTCTTTCGAATATTTCTGTTATCAGTTTGTCCATTTTATTTTTTATTTAATTAATTTAATTGAGGTGTTGATCGGATTCGAACCGATGTGCAGACTTTTGCAGAGTCTTATCTAACCACTTGAACACAACACCTTTAGTTATTACTTTTTAAACGGCGCTATCACCCAACTGTAAACATAACAGCCGACACAAATTTTAAATGCGGATTCGAGTATTGCGCATATTAGTAATACGCCACCTGCAATTAATGCAGATTTTATAAATGCTAAAAACAGCAAAAGCAAAATAATGGCAGAGAAAATAAAACCAAGTGTAGCGGCAAATAGCTTGGGAGGTGCGAACACGGGTATCGGTTTTAGTGAAGCAATTGAAGTTATCCTTTTGGCAATAAAAGCCAAAGGTGAAGTTAAATGCGAAAATGCACGTAATGCAAAATCAATTATCAGCAATACTGCAATTGCCTTGCTCTGAAAAATTAAAGCAAAGGAAGTAAATACTGCTACTTCCAATGCTACCACCCGAATAACGTTTTCATCTAAATACAGTTTTTTTATTTTACTGGTCATAATAATTATAAATCTAATTGTTAAACATTTTAATTTTGAAAATATCGGGTAAAAAAAAAGCCCCAAGGCGATGGGGCTTTAATGAATTATATAGAATAATCTTTTAACAACACCCACAGCAAGTCATCTGCATATAGCAGCAACAACAAGTGATAGATGATATTAGATTATTTTGTGTCATTATTTTGAGGCCACAAATGTAGAAATAAAATTTATACATCTCCAAACTATTTTAATAATTAATATAAAATTGACATTTAAAATTATACTTCCACAAGATGATTATCTATAATATCCTGATGTTTCCGCTTTACCGATTCCCCAATAGGTGTAGGTGTTCCATCATCATCTATCCGCACAAAAGTTACATTGGTACTGCACACTAATGTTTCTTCTGCACTATACAAACTATATCTGCAAACTTTCAAAGCAATTGTAATAGAAGTGTTTCCAAGCTTTGCCACTTCACCATAAATACGAATATGCTGCCCTGCTTTCAATGGTTTATTAAAAATTAGTTCACCTACACGTACAGTAACCATATTCGGGGTGTAGCAATATTCGGTAGCAAAGGCTGCTGCAGCTTCATCTATCCATTCCATTAATATTCCTCCAAATAAATTTCCATGGATGCCAATATCTTTGGTCATCACAATTTTTTTAGTTATCAATTGCATATTCTTTTTTGTTTTTGTATAGTTTTAAAAATAATTTACTGTCAACTGTTTCAAATAAAACAAAAGAAGTATTTTCATAATTCTCCTCTATTTCTTTCAGGCATTTTAAGGAAATAATACCGATAATAAAACCTGTCTTTTGATTGAGATACGATTCATCTATCTCTTCAAATTTTTGTTTCAATTCAATTCCCGATGTAATATCATGTCGCAAAAATACTTTCAAAAATATAGAATCGTCTTGTGCCAATGTTTCCTTATTATTAAGTTTTTTGTATTCATATCTGTAATTATAGCTTAACGCTGAAATATCTGACAATACAGCCGATGCAGTAGGATAAGCTCCGGCACCTTTACCGACAAAAAACTGCGTATCACTGAAAAATGATTTTGTTTTTACACCGTTGAATACATCATCCACCGAAAACAATTTATCTGTTTTATTTACAAATTTAGGCAACACAAATGTTTTAATAGTTCCTTCATTTGTTTTCTCGGCATATGCAACAAGCTTTATTTTCAATCCTTTTTCGCGTGCATAGTTCAACTCCAATTCATCCAGTTTATTAATGCCGATATTATAAATATCTTCAGGTTTAGCTACAATACCAAACGCATGTGCAATTAAAATAAGCAACTTGTATTTAGCATCAAATCCACCAGTATCAAGTATAGGATTCGATTCTGCATACCCTTTACTCTGTGCATCAGCCAGCGCATCAGCATAGGTAAAATTCTCGTCAGCTGTTTTAGTAAGTATATAATTTGTCGAGCCATTCACAATACCTTCAATGGATTCAAGCAAATCATTATCATAATATTCTTCCAGATTTCTGATTATCGGAATACTCGCACAGCATGCTGCTTCATACAGCAGAGGCACATTGTATGTCGATTGCAACTCCTGCAATTCGTCAAAATGTTCTGCCACCATCTTCTTATTTGCAGTTACAACCGCTTTTCTTTTTTTTAATGCACTTTTCACAATTTCGTATGCAGCATCGGCATCATCAATCAATTCAACTATTGTATTTATTTCATCATCATCGAGCAACCCATTTTTGTCATAAGTAAAATGTTCCGACGGCAGTTGCCTGTCTTTGTTTTTATCTTTTACACATATACGTTTAATATTAGCCTTCAACGCAGGCGTACGTTGCAGTACTTCATACAAGCCGAATCCTACACACCCGAAGCCGAATAATCCTATTGTCAATTTCTTCTTTTCCATTTTTTATAATTTATTTTAAGCGGTGAATGTTAATTTTGTTGATAATGATTTAATTGCTGTTTGCAAGTCGCTTATTAAGTCCTCCACATCTTCCAAGCCAACCGATAAACGAATTAAGCTATCGGTAACTCCCGATTGATAGCGTTTTTCAGCCGGAATGGATTTGTGAGTCATTTCGCAAGGCAGGCAGATTAGACTTTTTACTCCGCCAAGGCTTTCAGCAAGTTTAAAATATTTTGTACTGCTTACAATTTGAGTTGCAAATTCTTTGTCATCAATTTTCAAATCAAATGTTACTACTCCGCCAAAATACTTTTGTTGCTGTTTTGCGATGTGATGATTTTTGTGTTTTGGTAAGCCAGGGTAATAAACATTGTTTACAATATCCACCGTTTTTAAAAACTCAGCAATCTTTTGTGCATTTTCCGAATGTTGTTTTACTCGTAATGGAAGTGTTTCAATCCCGCGAATCACCAACCAACTATCGAAAGGAGCAAGTATTGCTCCCGATGCATTTTGAATAAATTTTATTTTTTCACCCAATTCATTAGTATTTGTTACGACTAATCCTGCTATTAAATCGCTGTGCCCTGCCAGGTATTTTGTTGCCGAATGAATTACTATATCAGCTCCAAGCTCAATAGGTTTCTGCGAAGCAGGCGATGCAAACGTATTGTCCACACAAAGCAGCACATTATTTGCTTTCGCAATTTTAGAAATCTCTCTGATGTCCGAAATCTTTAATGTTGGATTGGTAGGCGATTCCAGCCAGATAAGTTTTGTTTTGTCCGATATGGCATCCGCCACATTCACCGCATCAGTAGTATCCACGTACTTTACTGATATGCCGAACTTCTCATAAATATGAGTAAACAATCGAAAAGCACCGCCGTATATATCATCTACAGCAATTATTTCGTCACCCGATTTTAAAAGTTTTATCACCGCATCAATAGCAGCAAGGCCACTTGCAAAGGCAAAACCTTTTTTGCCACTTTCCAATGTAGCTATTAAATCTTCCAACACCTTGCGGGTAGGGTTGTTCGACCGTGCATAATCATATCCCTTATTTACTCCCGGTGCCTGCTGCACATAAGTGGATGTTTGATAGATAGGTGTAGAAATCGCTCCGGTAAGCTCATCTACCGGAATGCTGTGCAGAATTTTTGTTGTCTCTTTCATTTTCCTTTTTATAAATTAAGTTATTAAACATTTGTAATGCTCAGTAAAATCAACTTATTCAGAATGTGGAGAGAGAAACGACTTGTCGGGAATAGCTTAAAATAAAAAAGCTCTTCCGACAAGTCAGAAGAGCTTTTTAATATATCGCGAATGTATTAATTGCTTTTTTCTAACTTATCTACCTCCGATTTCTCGGAGTTGAATTTGGCACCTTTCCCTGTATTGGGTGGTTGTCAAGACTTCATCGGGTCAATTCCCTCTGTCTTTCTGGATAAGAATAATTTTAAAGAACGCGGTGCAAAGATATGTCAAAAGATTTTATCTATGCAAATAAATTTTCATTTATTTTTCATGGAAGTTAAAATATGTGTTAAAATTACAATAATGAATTTTATCTTCATACGATAATTTCTTCAGTGCGGAATGAATTTATAATTAATATTTCATTATGAAATA
>CAIRRW010000216.1 GCA_903881065.1 uncultured Bacteroidota bacterium | reverse complement strand
TCCCCAACTATAACTGTGTTACAATTCTTTACTCCAGGTTCACTTGCCGGACAAGAACTTAAACCAGTAGATCCCGTACAAGCGGCCCAATTACAAGCAATAGAGTTGCCTTTGGTAGTACATCCCGTAGGATCTCCAGTAATATCCCAAATTGCCCAATCATAGTCATCAGTAATAACCGCAGGGTTAACAGCAAAATTTAATACTCCCGAACATCCGATGGTAAATTTAAACCATTTAGATTGTCTTTCTCCTCCATTTGCCCAACATGAATTGGTTGTATTTACTTCTTGTGTTCCATAACCAGCCGTTGAAGAAGCTACAGAATAGGAAGAAGAATTGCATATAATTGCGGCATTGTTGCAATTTTGAGCACTCGATAAGGCAGGCGTTGACGTAGTAAGACAAACTGTAAATGTTCCATTTGAACTCGCCGGTGGTGGGTTAGAAACGGTAAAATAATATGTTGTACCAACTAATAACCCATTAAAGGTTGCATTTAAAGGTGATGCTCCGCAAGAGCTTCCGTCAAGCACAAATCCTCCTGCACAACTTCCATCAACTAAAACAACTTCCACATTTCCTGTCATTGTACCTGCAGTTACAACAATATTAGCAGTTGTTCCCGTTGATACAAATGTGTACCAAACATCATTGTGATTTCCAGTAGGTGATTGACAACCAACTAAATTAGTCCAACCATCAGTTGCTGAGGCAGTAGTTCCGGTTATACAAGTCCCATTCTGCTGTATTGTTGTAGCACCAGTACAATTGTCGTTAGCGGGCTGAGCCAACCCAACAGTAACCAGCACTACAGATAAAATAAAAAGTACGCATTTTTTCATATTTAGGTTAATTTAGTTAATTGATTAATTAATCGATACTATTTATTTTATTCTTCCAAAAACTCTTTTAATGGTTTAAAATCAGGAGACAAAATCTCATCTTTAGATGGGATAAATACTGCTGCGCCATAATTTAATGCAATTGTTACATTTTCATGTTCTTTTCGTTGCTCCTCAATATAAATAAATGTTTCATCCGTAAAGGCATGTTTAATTTTGGCATCCAAACCATAAATCTGATAGGTACCTACCTTAGCTTTTTCTTTTTTTACGGATTGTTCAGAAGGCAATGTTTTACCTGAATCTGTTGTATTTTGGGCGGTTGCGAGAGTCGCAATTATAAGAAAAATGCTTGAAAGCAAAATAACTCTAACAGTTTTAACTAAATGTTTCATGGGTATCTTGTTTATTAATTGTCAACAAATATATTAAAAAAAGAAGATGTTTCTTCATTATTAGATGCCTAATAATAAGCAGTTATTAACAGGACTACTTTTTTATAAAAATAGTTGCAAGCCTGTTGAAATAATAAATCTCTCCTGCCTCATCTCGTTATGATGTATTCTATTTGGGAATTCACTTAATAAATACATTATTTTTTTGCACATAGTTTAAAATATCGTCCTGCTTCGCTTTGAAATCTCACGGAATGATGATGCGACTGCACGGACTCATAGTTAATCCGGACGGTATTGTCATCTCACCGAACGGTGAAGCGTTGGTTCAGTGCAGAATCATCATCCTTCCAGACGGTCGCGTCATTAATCCGTACGGTATCGTCATCTCACCGAACGGTGAAGCGTTGGTCCCGTGCAGAATCATCATCGTTCCGTACGGAATTACCTTGAAGTCATACGGAATCATCTTCATTCCTTGCAGCGACGTCATCATTCCGCACGGAATCATCTTCTCTCCGACCGATATTATAGTGATAATGGATGCCTTCTTAACTGTTTTAGCTTGCTGTAAACAATAAGTCTGTTGTTTCTTATACAGAAATCAACGAACTTCAAACTATATATGAATAAAAAAACCTCCAAGGTTTTTATCCTTGGAGGTTCCTATTTACAATTCTTAATTGTTATTTCTTCACAATAATAAATTCAGTACGTCTGTTTTTCGCATGTTCCTCTTCACTGCAATCCGAAACTACACTCCCTTCACATCTGCATCCATTCACAGGTTTAGCTTCGCCATATCCTTTACCATAAATACGTTGTGGCTTAGTAATTTTTGATTTCACATAAGCTGCTGCCGCCTTCGCTCTATTATCAGATAATGCTTGATTGTATGGCATTGATCCTCTACAATCAGTATGCGAACCAAGTTCTATCACCATGTCAGGATAATCATTCATAATACTCACAATTTTATCCAACTCGTTTTTTGCATCTGGACGAATATCATATTTATCCAAATAATAATAAATAGGATTAAGTTGAAGTATATTTCCTAAATCAATTCCCACTTTTATTTGCTTGGCAATTTCTTCTTTATTAAGTAGAACAAAATCAGCCTTTATTTCCTTTTTATCGCTCAAAGTACTAATTATGCTATCCCTTGAAAGATAAGCAGGATTTGAAGCCATCAATTTATACTTCATATCCGACTCAACTGGAAACTTATAAGCACCGTCTTTTTTGGTGGTAACCGAGCCAATAATTTTT
>CAIRRW010000215.1 GCA_903881065.1 uncultured Bacteroidota bacterium | reverse complement strand
GTTTTTTATTAAAAATTTAATAACCTCAGAATTATAGTGTTCTTTTTTACCAAATGGAATAGCAAATCCGTTTATTTCTATATTTAAACAATCAGCTAGCAAACATTCATTTTCAAGTATCTCATGTTCTAAAATGCTTGTATCACAATTGTTTAAATTTTTGTGTGATTTCGAATGATTCCCAATATATACGCCATTATTTTTCAAAAGGAGAATATCCTCTTTATTCATATAGATTTTTGGATTATTGTTTGCAGTATAATAAGGGATGTTTGTAAAATCCCTCGAATTGTTAGAATAACTGACAAAAGACTGGACAGGTGAAGAAAAAAAGCTTTCAATACTAACAAGTTGTTTATTAATATAGTTATCATAAATAGAAATTAGATATTTCTTATTTCCCGCATTGCAAATGATATTATTGATAAGAAGAGAGTTGTTTGTAACTGCATTATAATTTATAAATATGGAGAAAGGGATTTTATATTTTTCCAAAATGGGATAAGCTACATCTTTAACAGAGTAAAATCCATCATCAAAGGTTATACATATATAATTTGAATCCTTTGAAATATTTTGATTTGTATACAAATCATTAATAGAAATGAATTTAAAGTTTTTTCTGAAGAATTGAATGTGTTGATCAAACGTTTCTATTTCAGTTGAGTAAAATGGCGAATGATGAGGTGCATCTTTATCTGAAATATCATGATAAACAATGAAAAAGATATTCCCTTTTAAATAGCTATAAAAGTTAAAGCCATTAATTATTTTCTTCAGAAGATTCATTCGGTATAGATTTTATCTAAATCAAAGATCATCCTTTCTAAAGTAAATCTTTCGTAAACATCTTTCATTGCATTTGTAATTATTTTAGTTTCAAAATCTTTGTTTTTTAGTATAAGGCAGATTTTATTAAAAATATCTTCAGCATTTTTATAATCAACTACAGCAGCATTCTCATTGTCTATAATATATTCATTAGCAATGCCAGAAACAGTAACAACGCATGGGATACTTGCTGCCATCGCTTCAATATAAACCTGACCGAAGGCTTCTACCTCGCTATTTACAGGTACATGAACAAAGATGTTCATACATTTATAGAGTGCAGGCATATTGCGTTCGTATACTATTTCAATATAATTATTCGGATTTAGTTCCTGTAATTGTCTTTTTATTGCATCCTCATCATTTCCCAATGCATTCGCCAAAACAAGTTTCGCATTTGGATATTCTAATAAAAGCTGTTTAAACCCTCCAATAATATAATCAATCCCTTTCAGGCTTGTATAACGGGAAACCACACCAACAATTGGAAAATGGTTATGTAGATTATATTTTAACTTTAATTGTTCAATTTCTAACTCATTAACATTTGAAAAACTACTCAAATCAAAACCATGATAAACCGTATGAATTTTTGATAGCGAAACCCTTTCTTTTTCAATTAAAATGTTTTTCACTTTTGATCCAATGGCAATAATATCAGTTGCCAGGACATTGTTTAATCTGTCATATTTTACTGCTTTTGGGTAATAATCGTGATGGTAAGAGGAATGATGGCGTGTATAAACTCTTTTTTTTATGCCTGAAAGTTTAGCTGCCATTAAACTGATGAGTGAGGCTTCAAATAAATGGGCATGAATAATTTGTATTTTTTCTCTTCTAAATATCCTTATCGTTTTTAATATACATATCGGAATATCTTTTTTCGATGAATAATTTATCCGATATACTTTCTTATTGTTCCTTTTCAGATATTCTTCTATTTCAGTAGGCTTATTATTATAAATAATAAATACAGGTTCATATTCTTTATATAATGAATTTGACAGCCATTCAAACAACATTACTTTGCTGATATTCGAAATTGAAAATGCTATTTTAATTGATTGGGTTTTCAAATTGGTATAGATATTTATTTAGTAGATTTGATTAGTTTGTCTTGGTTTTACCTATTAGTTTCAATATCGCAGCGAATTAGTATTGAAATTATAAATTTCCATTGACATAAGAGTATTGTTATTTAATAAAAGAACTCGATCAGTTAATGTAGAATCCACCTTTTGAATAATTTCGTTGTTGTACTTAAGATAAAGATTAGTAAGTTGAGCATCTCCCCATGAAGGGAATACAACAATATTAATAGGTTGCAAAAGCTATTTTGATTGATTTACTCTTCTGCATATTTTAATAATAAAAATCTTTCTCCAGTAGTGTTATCTTTTATCTCGCGAGACACTCTAATAGCTAATAGGCTATCCAGTTTAACGTACTTTGTAATAATCAAATAATTTATTTTATAGTCATTAATAAAACTTATTCTGCTTTGTTCAATATTCTTATAACTACTTTTTTGCTTTAGTTTGGTCATATATTCTGAAAACGGAGATGAGTCTAATAGGCCCTTTTGATATTCTCTTGCGAATTCAGTGCCGAAGAATTCAAAGTTATTCTGAGAAATCGAAACGGGGAATGTTTTATTATTACTATAAGCTAAATATTTTCCAAGAATGGCAAAATTTGAAACATAACTAAAGCCAATGGAATTATAATCACTTTTGTCCATAATGAAAGCTCCTATCGGGGATAACAAACTCGAAACGCTATCTATTTTCTTTAAATAGCTTGTTGAATAGGAATGTTGAAAGTTGTTAAAGTGAAACGTGAAATAAATATTTACACCAATAATGAAAGAAAACAATATTCTTACAGCCCATCTGTTTATTACAATCTTACTTGCAAAACCTGAAATTATTAAACTCACACAGAAAAGATTTAAAATTACATCTCCAATGTTGCAGAAAACCTGAACAGTACTTAGCATCATGAACATAGCAGACCATCCTACAAGCGAAATAATAAAAATCAGTATAAAAATCTGAACGAAAGAGTTCTTTCTTACGAAATTTAAGATATTATCTTTTTTTCTGAAGATAAGAAAAAAGAGAAAAATAAAAGGGGAGTAAAGAAAGAATATTTGAATTGTTGTTTTCCCTATTATATTAATCGAAGTCTTGTAATTAAAATGCTCTATTATTTTAGATATTATAACATCAGAATTAGGAATATGGGTTTGTGTGTGTTTACCAAGGACTTTATAAAATGCAAAAGTAAATATTGTCAATAGTATGATAGTAAAAGTACTTACAACCATGCCATCTTTTTTCAACACTAATTTGTAAAATATAAGATAAATAAAAATAGCAGACCAGATACCTACTCCAGTTGATATAGAAGCAATCGGAACACATAACAGAATCAATATTCCCTTTTCATTGTCTTTTTCATAAAAAAATAAAAGAGAAGCAATTACGAACCAATAAATTGGAAATAATTTATAGGTACATAAAGCGTTAAGAGTAAAAACACTACTGTCAACAAAAAAAGGAAACTGTTCAAAATAAGAAGTCGATATTCCCGTAACAAATAGAAATAAAAATGATAAGAATTGTTCAGATATTCTAATACTCTTGAATCTTGAGAATAATGCACAGAATCCTGCCCAAATCACAAATGCTCCAATACTAAAAGTAATAAGAATAAGAGTCAACATTGTATTGCATCGGTAAAGGCTCGTAAAACCAACAGTTAACCACATTTCAAAATAGTGATAAGTACTTACACTTGTTTCATAAGGGAAAACAGCATTTATCGAAGAGTTTTCTCTTCCAAAAGATGATAAAAAATTAGAAAGGTTTGCATAATTTACATAATCTAAAGCTGGTACTACAGGAATATTGCT
>CAIRRW010000214.1 GCA_903881065.1 uncultured Bacteroidota bacterium | reverse complement strand
ATATGAACCAGCACCAGGGGTAATAAGTGGTCCTACAACAGGATTGTGCGCATTAACCTCAGCGACCTATTCGATAGCTGCAGTAGCCGGAGCAACAGGGTATACTTGGGTAGTGCCAACAGGCATGAGTATCATAAGTGGGCAAGGCAACACTAGCATAACAGTAAATTCTGCCACAACAGCAACAACAGGAGCGGTGAAGGTAAGTGCAAACAATAGCTGCGTAAATGGTACTGCTCAGGCAAGTTTAACGGTAACCTGTGCAGGTTCAATAGAAATGGATGTTCAGACGGAATCCACAACTTCAGAGCGTAATTTTTCGTTTAATGTTTATCCTAACCCAAGTAATGGCGACAATGTAAATTTAGCCATTAATGCTGATAAAGGAAAAGAAATATTGGTTGTGGTTTATGATATCAACGGGCATGAGACATATTCAAAGGTGATGATTTCTGAACAAAAAGGAGAAAATGTATTTGCCCTTGATCCTTCAGGCAAGTTAGCTGCAGGTATTTATATAATTACTGCTACTTCTGAAGATAATTTCCTAAGTAAAAAACTTATTGTTCAATAATGTAATGAAAGTAGATACCTTGTTTTCGTTAAAGGTGATTGTTATATTGAATTATAAATAAATAATAAACATAATTGACCGAGCAAATAAAAGTGTCCTGTTACAATTCTGAAGCAGGACACTTTTATTGTTTGAAAGAAGTAAAAAAATATTGGATAATAAAAAATTAGATTTTTACAAGATTCAATATTGATTCAAAAATATATTTGCCATCAGTGTTTGATAACTCATTATCGACTGCGCGTTCAGGATGTGGCATCATTCCAAAAACATTTTTATTTGCATTGCATACCCCTGCAATGTTTTCTGTGGCACCATTAGGATTCGAAATGTCTGTGATGTTTGCAGACTTGTCACAATAACGAAAAAGAATTTGTCCGTTTTCGTTCATTCTTTTTAATGTCTCTGTATCAGCAAAGTATTTTCCTTCGCCATGGGCGATAGGAATTTTAAGTGCTTTGTCTTTTGGAATATTTGAAGTAACTAAAGTATCATTTGATTGTGCTTTGATGTAAACATTTTTACAAATAAATTTTCGTTCGTTATTGTGAAGTAGTGCTCCCGGTACTAATCCGGCTTCGCATAAAATTTGAAAGCCATTACAAACTCCTAATACGTAACCTCCATTGTTTGCAAATTCAATTACTTTTTCCATAATGGGGGAAAAACGTGCTATGGCTCCTGAACGTAAATAATCTCCGTAAGAAAATCCTCCGGGAAGTACAATAAAATCGCATCCTTTCAAATCAGTATCCTTGTGCCATAATTCAACAACTTCCTGTTTCATTATGTTTCTTAATGCGTAAATCATGTCTTGATCGCAGTTGGATCCCGGGAAAATAACTACTCCGAATTTCATTTCTTTATGTTAATTAGATTGTTTAAAGGATGCAAAGTTAAAAATACTTTGAGAAATCATTGATTAAAATTGCTGCGATAAAAAGAAGGAACAGTAATTCGCCTAACAATTCCTTTTTCATATTCAAAAAATAATTAGCGGCAAATATGGATAATGGTCTTGCCAGGATGGAAAAGCAGGGTGAAATTAACTGAGGGGCGATGGAAAAAGAGATAATTGCAAAGAAGAAAAACCAATTTAGAAATATTAAATTCTTTTTGGTTTTTTGTGAAGCGCTTCGGATATTACGAACTATTGTACTTAAGGAAAGCAATATGATTATTGCCATGACAACTGCCATAAAATAAAATGAGGATGAAAAATTAAATGAGGGAGTATCGTGTAATACAAAATAGGATGTGATATTGTTCCAAAATGTTTTCAATTGGTTGGTCCATAAATAATAGGTGAGAACAAAACAATATGGAGTGATTATTCCTATAAATGAAATCGACCATTCTCGCCAGTTAAATGTTCGGAATATTAGAAGGCCAACAATCAGTATTGGGAACAGAATGATGCTTGGGAAATAAAACAAAGAGGCAATTGAGAGGTAAAAACCTGCATCAAATGCGTTTGAAAATGCGGTGTTTTTTCTAAAAGAAGTAAAGAGTTTATTTAAACTGAATAATATGAAAAGGTTTGCAAACATGGCAGGATTACGTGTAAGCATTGCTTCATTATTACTCATAAAAACGATGTAAAAGAGGGCAGGGAGAAAAGTGCGCCTGGTTATTACTTCATTTTCGTTTGCAATAAAATTTATCAGAAAGGCTTCGCCTATAATTAGAAGAAATGCAAAGATTGAGTTAAGAT
This sequence comes from uncultured Bacteroidota bacterium, assembly GCA_903881065.1. Lineage (GTDB taxonomy): Bacteria > Bacteroidota > Bacteroidia > 2-12-FULL-35-15 > 2-12-FULL-35-15 > 2-12-FULL-35-15. The sequence continues at coordinate 4,746 of CAIRRW010000214.1, read as the reverse complement.
AAGGGACTGCATTTAATGGTTTTGAGACTATATTGTAGAGAAATGCTGTTTTGGTTTCAGTAAATTGAGGCTGGTTAATAAAACTGATTATCCATAATACCAATGCGAAGATTGGCAGCAGGACAAATAAGGAAGGGTTATTGTTTTTAAAAAATCGGATTAGCATTGAGGGGCTAAAATTAGTTTAAATAAAGTATGTGATGTAAATAAAATTTGTATTTTTGACCGCAATAAAAAAAGTATTACTATGAATATGACAGATGTTTTTTACGGAATTGGAGATTTTTTCCAATGGACATTTCAGTTTATGAAACATATTGGTTTCGGAATGAATTTGTTTTTTTGGTTGATAATTGTTGTTTTATACTTTACATGGCTAACCATGCAGGTAAAATATAATAAGGAAGCAAAAGAGAATAATACTTTGCCTTAGTTTAGAAATCAAGTTTAATTTATACTTTGCCTTTAACGGATAATTTTTATCTGTTAAAGGTTTTTTATTGGATTAAATCTGGGTTAATTATTGAAAGATTGGCAAACCAAAATGAAAAGTCAGTTGATTAAAATCAAACATTGGCTAACTAAAATCAAACATTAGTTGGTTAAAACCAAACATTGACTAATCAAAACCAAACATTTGCTAACTTAAACATTAGTTGACTCTAATTGCATGAATTTGTGGATAATATGTAAAAGTGATATCCCTTGAAGGTTTATTAAACATTTATCCCTAAAATGATTATAAGTAATTACGAATATTTGGACTTAAGTCCGTTGAGGTAATATCTTTTTTATTCCCCAATCTAAAGGCTAAGAAGACTGAGGCATTAGTTACGTGCGGTTTTATCGGCAGTGAAAAATAATTTTGAGGTAAAGCTTATTTTTTTACCTTTGCGGTCTTTCTCAAAAAATTAAATAGTAATGCAAACACGAAAAGAGTATATAATTCAGTTTGTAAGTTTAAGTTTGGGAGAACATAAGTTTGACTTTACCGTAACCGATAAGTTCTTTGAAAACCTTGATTATTCTGAAATAAAACAAGGGAATATAATAGTAAAACTCAACCTGCTGAAACAATCACAAATGATGGTTTTAGAGTTTGAGATATCAGGAACAGTAAAAACAATTTGCGACTTATGCGCCACCGACTTTGATTTGCCAATTGAGGGAAAATATAAGTTGATAGTAAAAGTTGGCGGAAACGACAATACGAATGATGATGACGATATTATAACAATAGCTGCCAACGAACACCAATTGGACTTGTCGCAATATCTATACGAATACATTACATTGTCGCTACCTATAAAACGAACACATCCGCTGGACAAAAAAGGGAAACCGAGTTGCGACAAAAAGATGTTGAAACAGGTGCAACAGTTTTTGACAAAAGAAGAAAAAACAGAATCGACCGACCCACGTTGGAATGATTTGAAGAAGATAAAATTGAATTAAGAAGTATTAAGATTAAGTAGAGAGTAAACAATAATAAATAAACAATAATAAATAAAATACAATGCCACATCCAAAGCGAAAATTATCGAGATCGAGAAGAGATAGCCGTAGAGGCCAGGACAAAGCAGTAGCTTCAACAATGTCAACCTGCTCTAATTGCGGTGCACCAACTTTATACCACAGAGTATGCGGTGAGTGCGGATATTACAGAGGAAAACTTGCAATTGAGAAAAAAGTTTCCGCTTAATTCATCGGAAGATTGTGTACACAATCCATCAACCATTAACCACTAACTTTTTTCTTTTATGAAGATAGGTATAGATATTATGGGAGGAGATTATGCGCCCGAAGCTACAATTTCGGGAGCTGTACTTGCATATAAGGAATTACCCAAAGATGTCCGTATTGTTCTGATAGGTGATGAAACACAGATAAGAACAGGACTTGCAACACACAATGCAGATGCCAATAATTTTGACATTGTGAATGCGCCCGAAGTAATAACAATGGGCGAGCACCCTACAAAAGCTTTCACTCAAAAACCCAACTCCAGTATTGCAGTTGGGTTTCATCTTTTAAAAGAAGGAAAGATTGATGGCTTTGCAAGCAACGGTAATACCGGTGCTATGCTTGTGGGATGTATGTTGAGCATAAAAACGATTGCCGGAATTATTCGCCCTTGTATCACCACTTTGCTGCCAAAAGAAGCAGGAGGTGTAGGTTTAATCCTTGATGTAGGAATAAATGCAGACTGCAAACCAGATGTATTATATCAATTTGGAGTGTTGGGGTCAATACTTTCAGAGTATGTGTACGGAGTAAAAAATCCTAAAGTTGGATTGCTTAATATAGGTGAAGAACCTGAAAAAGGGAACCTTATTGCAAAGGAAGCATTTACCTTGATGAAGGATTCAAAAGATTTTAATTTTATTGGCAATATTGAAGGCAGAGATGTTTTTAATGATAAAGCAGATGTAATAGTTTGTGAAGGATTTGTCGGTAATATTGTACTGAAACAACAAGAAGCATTTTACGAATTATTACAAAGAAGAGGTGTAAAAGACGAGTACTTCGAGCGTTTTAATTACGAAATATATGGGGGTACTCCTGTACTTGGCATCAATTCAACAGTAATGATTGGTCATGGAATTTCCAATGCCTTTGCAGTGAAAAATATGATTTTGCTTACTAAAACTGTGATTGAAGCAAAACTCTCAGAAAAGATTAAACAGGTATTTCAATAATGACAAAAATAACCGCTGCTATTACCGCTGTTGCAGGATATGTACCTGATTATGTACTTACCAATACTGAGTTGGAAAAATTAGTTCCAACAACTTCGGATTGGATAGAAACCAGAACAGGAATAAAAGAAAGAAGAATATTAAAGGGCGAAGGACTTGGCACATCTGATATGTGCGTGAAAGCTATAGAAATGTTGCTTCAAAAAAGAGGGATTTCTCCATTGGAAATCGACATGATTATTGTCGGAACTGTTACTCCTGATTATGTATTTCCTTCCACATCAAATGTTATCTGTGATAAAGTAGGTGCTAAAAACGCTTGGGGTTACGACCTTTCAGCAGCTTGTTCAGGCTTTGTTTTCGGATTGGTTACTGGTTCTCAATTTATAGAAACAGGAAAATACAAAAAAGTAATTGTTGTAGGCGGAGATAAAATGTCTGCAATACTTGATTATACCGACCGTTCCACTTGCATCATTTTTGGTGATGGAGCAGGAGCAGTGTTATTAGAACCAAATACTGAAGGTCTTGGTGTTGTTGATTCGATACTTGGAGTAGATGGCTCGGGAAGAAAATACCTTCATCAAAAAGCTGGAGGTTCAGTAAAACCACCTTCTCATGAAACTGTTGATGCTAGAGAACATTATGTTTTTCAGGATGGACAACCGGTATTCAAAAGGGCAGTGGTTGGTATGGCTGATGTTTCGGCAGCAATAATGAAGAATAATAATTTGACATCTGAAGATGTTGCATGGCTGGTGCCACATCAGGCGAATAAACGCATTATCGATGTTACCGCTGAAAGAATGGGTTTATCATCTGATAAAGTAATGTTGAATATTCAACGATATGGTAATACTACGGCAGGGACTATTCCTCTTTGTCTCTGGGATTATGAAAAACAATTGAAAAAAGGGGATAACCTTATAATATCTACATTTGGCGCAGGATTTACATGGGGAGCTGTGTATGTTAAATGGGCTTATGACGGTAAATAAAAAGTATTAATAAAAGAATAAAATAATTTAATAATAAAGAAGATGAAACTGAACGAAATTCAAGACTTAATAAAGTTTGTAGCAAAATCTGGTGTTAGTGAAGTAGAGGTGGAAACCAAAGACATTAAGATTATTATTAAAACACCTGCAGGTAATAAAAGTCAAACAGTAGTTCAAACTGTTGCTGCTCCTGCAGTTCAACAAGTTGCTGCTCCTGCGGTTCAACAAATAGGTACTCCGGCAGCAGATGTGAAGGCACCTGAAGTGAAAGCGGTGGCTGAGGATGCTAATTATATTACAATTAAATCACCGATGATTGGTACGTTCTATCGTTCTTCATCACCTGATAAACCTGCATTTGTAAGTGTAGGAGACGAAATTACTCCAGGAAAACATGTTTGTATAATTGAAGCAATGAAACTTTTCAATGAAATAGAATCGGATATTAAAGGTAAAATTGTAAAAGTATTGGTGAATGATGCGACTCCGGTAGAGTATGATCAGCCTTTGTTTTTAGTAGATCCTTCATAGTTTAAAGTTGTAAAAGTTCAAAGTTTGGAAGTTTCTGGATTATTCAGAACCTTCAAACATTAGAAAATTTAGACTTATAAACTTTTAACTTTAAACTTACATAATATGTTTAAGAAAATATTAATAGCAAACAGAGGCGAGATAGCATTACGTATTATTCGTACTTGCAAAGAAATGGGGATAAAAACAGTTGCAGTTTATTCTACTGCTGACAAAGATTCTCTCCACGTTAAGTTCGCTGATGAAGCGGTTTGTATTGGTCCTCCACCTTCAAAAGAATCGTATTTGAATATTCCAAGTATTATTGCGGCAGCAGAAATTACCAATTCTGATGCTATTCATCCCGGTTAAGGTTTTCTTTCGGAGAATGCAAAGTTTTCAAGTATTTGTCAGGAGCATAATGTCAAATTTATTGGTGCATCACCTGAAATGATTAATTAGATGGGTGATAAAGCTTCTGCGAAAGCAACGATGATTGCTGCAGGAGTGCCTTGTGTACCGGGTTCGGAAGGATTATT
>CAIRRW010000213.1 GCA_903881065.1 uncultured Bacteroidota bacterium | reverse complement strand
GCTTTCCATTTGTTTCATAAGGGCATATTTAAGATTACCATCCCACTGCATTCGTTCCTTGGTAATTCCAAACCCCAGTTGCAGCTTGTTACAGGGAGTATAGGAAAAACCTAAACGAATATTGGAAGGTGCAAAAAGCCCGAACAAATCGCTGTATCCATTATTAGTAGTGCCGAAACGATGCTGAATATCAAACTCAAAACTATTCTTTATCGGCACCATCACGGTTTGATTATCGATAATCATATTACCGCCGAAAGTGTTTTTTACCGTTTTTTTTGCCGTCAGGGTTTTTGTATCTGCCGCACTCTTGGTGCTATCCTGAGCAACAACCATATTGCAGCTTGCAAGTTGAGCGAAACAAATAACTGAAAAGATTCTAATAAATCCTGTTTTATGTAATATTGATTTCATTTTATATTTTAATTATTACTATTAATTTTTCTTAGCTCCCTGTTTTATCCATGCAAGCACCAAACCATTGATGTTGGATGGATTATTAGGAACTCCCATTGGCATTACAGGGGTAAGTTTGCCGGTTAATATCTGATATAATTTACTGTTTTCAGGAGTAGTTATATCAATAAAGTTGCCGCTTATTAATGAGACGTATGCATTGTCAGCCACTAAATTAGGGACATGGCCTCCTGCGCCATGGCATCCGCTCAGCGAACAACTTTGACTGAAGATTGGTACAATATCACCTGAAAAAGAAACCGTTTTTGAAATTATTACCGGCACATCCTTTATAATTAAGGTCGTGTCTTTTTCGCAACCTCCTATAAACAACAAGCATGGAATAACAGCTGAAGTAATTATTTTTTTCATAAACATTATTTTTAATGTTATCTTCTGAAGCTCAATGTTAAACCCGCAACAATAGCATGTTCTCCGTTAGCACCATTAAACATAGCACCTACTCCGAAAGCTTTGTCGTACAATGAAGAAAAATCAACATCGTATGCGTTATCGCCAGTATTCAGTGCACGTTTTAATAACAATCTCCAACCGGTACCAGTGTAAAAAGCATTTGCTGTTACATCACCACGGCTACCTGTATAAGCACCGATAATACTTCCCGGAACACATTTAGCTCCATCATCAGCCCCCACCTGTTGATAATTAGTACCTGATGCTGCTGTACGAGGGTCAATAGTGGACAAATCAGAAAGTGTAAGAACGCCATTAGTATCAACTGCAGTGACTTTAATGGCTGCACCACCAGGAAGAGTGTCATTCAGCAGGATAGCACTATTACTATAGCTTCCGCTTGTTTTTACCCATAACGGAACACTAACTTTAGTTGCTGTTCCTGTCATTTTTATACTTTGTTTATTACTGAATCCTCCATCTGCAATTGGCACTGGTCCGTTATTGACTTGTAAGTCATTGTGAAATTCATTTTTATCCAGCACTCCTCCGCCCCAATCAATATATACATCATTTGCCTGATTCATATTCACTATCTGCAGCATACGCGCTCTCCAGCAATCTAAAAATTCTGTAGGTCCGTTGGTGTACATAGCACCTCCTGCAGGAATTGTAGTGGTTCCATAAGAAGAATTAACATGGCAGGAAGAATAACATGACTGAGCATTAAACGTTTGAGAGGAATTTGCAATATTAAATGCCATTGTAAATCCATCCTGCTGAAAAGGCGGTCGGAAGGTAACACCATCCGAATTCAAAACAGGCGAACCTGATTCCTGCGCCCATCGTTTTAAGGTAGGATTATAATACCATTGCGCACTCCTCACATTTTTTTGCGGAGTATTAAACTCAACAAGAAAATAAATATTAGTTGCATCATATAATGAGCGCATGGTTATATCTGTTGAGTGACCTACAAAACCTTCGAAAGTTCCGTTTCCTAAATCAGGTACCACAGCATGTACTGTTAATTTACTTGTAGTGTTCCATACAGCTTCAATAGTTCCATCCCAAGCCGCACCGCCTATTGGTTGCAATGCAGCTGTTCCATGTCCAGAATACAGGGTATCCAAATCTAAGACAGGCGTTGGAGTTGTTGACGTAGTTAAGTCGAGTACCTGATCATGTTTTGTACAATCAGATAAGCCCATTACCATAACAGCCCCGGTCACAGGGATTAGAATAAATTTCATTTTAAATTTTTTATTGTTTGTTTAATTTATGTTAGTAAGGTTTAATTTTAATAATCTATTTTTAAAATCACGACAAATGTCTGTACATATTAAAAGGCAGCTATTACACAATTCTTTAATTAAGTTGTATCAATCACATATTGTGAGTGTATTGAATTGTTCCTTCATAAACTCATAAAAATATAATT
>CAIRRW010000212.1 GCA_903881065.1 uncultured Bacteroidota bacterium | reverse complement strand
CACATTTATATTTCATTTATAAAACCAAACCAAACAATGCCAATTGATAAATTCTTTCATTAAAAGGATAATAACCTTCTCCTTGCGGAATAAATTTTTCGTACTAGGGATGACAGTTGTACTTGCCATAATCGGTGCAATAAGTTATATTGATACTCCGCTTGAAACTTTCCCTGATGTTACCAACACGCAAATTATTATAATTGCACAGTGGCCAGGAAGAAGTGCTGAAGAGGTGGAGAAATTTGTAACTATTCCGCTAGAAACAGCTTTGACTTCTGTTCAGAAAAAAACAAGCCTGCGTACTACATCAGCATTCGGATTATCATATATGCGTATAATATTTGATGATGATGTAGATGATGCATTCGCCCGCCAGCAAGTATTTACACGACTTGGCAATGCCGATTTGCCGGATGGTGTAAAACCTGAAGTTGAGCCTCCTTATGGCCCCACAGGCGAAGTATATCGTTATACTTTAAAGAGTAAAACCAAAAATATAAGGGAATTATCAACTATACAAAACTGGGTTCTCGACAGGGCCTTCAAATCGGTACCTGGTGTTGCTGATGTTAATAGTTTTGGTGGAGAAGAAAAAAGCTTTGAAATTAGTGTTAATCCAAGTCTGTTGTCAAAATACGGACTCACATCCCTGGAAGTTTATAATGCCGTAGCCAAAAGTAATATTAACGTGGGAGGCGATGTAATCGAAAAAAACGGACAGGCTTATGTAGTTCGCGGAATTGGTTTGCTGAATGATATTGAAGATATAAAAACAATTATCATTACTAATATAAAAGGGGTACCTATATTGGTTCAAAACGTGGCCGATGTTGTGGAAACAGGTAAACCGAGATTAGGACAAGTGAGCCGCGACCTTGACCAACCCGATGTGGTGGAAGGAATTATAGTGATGCGCAAAGGTGAAAATCCTGCTGAAGTATTAAAAGGAATTGAAAAAAAGGTGAAAGATTTGAACGAGAATATTCTCCCAAAGGATGTCAAAATTTCTACCTTTTACGACCGTACAGATTTAATGGATTATTGTACCGAAACGGTTATTCATAATCTTCTTGAAGGAATATTTCTGGTAACAGTTATAGTATTATTATTTATGGCAGATTGGCGAACAACGGTAATTGTTGCCATCATTATTCCATTGTCGCTATTATTTGCATTTATGTGTATGCGATTGAGAGGAATGACCGCAAACCTTTTATCAATGGGAGCTGTAGATTTTGGAATCATTATAGACGGTGCTGTAGTCATGGTGGAAGGACTCTTTGTGGTGCTCGATAGTAAGGCAAAAGAAATAGGGATGGAGAAATTTAATCGTCTTTCAAAACTTGGAATATTTAAAAACACAGGTATTGAAATGGGGAAAGCAATTTTCTTCTCAAAGTTAATTATCATTACTTGTTTAATACCAATATTTGCGTTCCAGAAAGTAGAAGGAAAAATGTTTTCCCCGTTAGCGTATACATTGGGTTTTGCCCTGCTAGGAGCTTTGTTTTATACACTAACACTTGTGCCAGCACTGTCTAGTATTTTGCTCAAAAAAAATGTAAAAGAAAAACATAATCCTGTAGTATTATTTTTTGAAAACGGAATACGTAAACTATTTAATTTTACTTATAAATATAAAAAAGCAAGTCTCCTAACCGCTGTGGGAATAATGGCATTAACATTTTTCTCAGCAAAATTTCTTGGTACCGAATTTTTACCACAATTAAATGAAGGTGCACTTTGGGTGGAGGCAGAAGTGCCAATGAGCGTTTCGTTGCCCGAAGCAGTGAAAGCAGGCATCTGGATGCAAAACATTTTGGCGAAATTTCCGGAGGTAAAACAAACACTATCTCAAGTAGGCAGAACCAACGACGGTACCGACCCGAAAGGATTTTTTAATGTTCAGATTCAGGTGGATTTAAAACCTAAAAAAGAATGGAAAAGAGATATTACTGTTGACCAATTAATTGATGAGATGGATGCTGAATTCACTAAAAAACCGGGTATCATTTTTAACTATTCTCAACCGATAAGAGATAATGTGGAAGAAGCAGTAGCTGGTGTTAATGCAGCTTTGGCAGTTAAAATATATGGACCCAATTTCAAAGAACTCGACTCAAAGGCTGATTCAATATTAGAAATTTTACGAACTGTAAAGGGTGTGGATGATTCTGGAGTGCTTCGTAATCTTGGTCAGCCTGAATTCAGAATAGAACTTGACCAACCCAGAATGGCACTCTATGGAGTAAGTACAGCTGATGCACAAGCCGTGATTGAAATGGCTGTTGGTGGAAAAGAAGCAACTGTATTATATGAAAATGAAAAACGTTTTGATATCCGAGTTCGTTATCAAAAGAATTTCAGGGATGATGCATATAAAATTCAAAACCTGATGATTCCAACAATGAATGGGGCGAAGATTCCTATCAAAGAAATTGCAGATATTAAAACGATCACAGGACCGGCATTTATTTTCAGAGAAAATAATTTGAGGCATATTGCCGTAAAGTTTTCCAACAGGGGAAGAGACTTGGGAAGTACTATAAAAGAAGCACAGCAAAAAGTAGATGCGCAGATTCATCTTAAAAAAGGTTATTCATTAACATGGAATGGCGAATTCGAAAACCAGTTGAGAGCTTCAAAAACTCTTTCAAACGTGGTGCCGATTTGTTTATTGGTTATCTTTTTAATACTGTTCATTACGTTTGGAAATGTTAAAGATGCATTTCTTGTAATACTTAATGTTCCGTTTGCATTAATAGGAGGAATATTGGCATTACACATTACCGGTATTAATTTTAGTATCTCTGCAGGAATTGGATTCATTGCATTATTTGGTGTTTGTATTCAGAATGGGGTAATATTAGTTTCCGTATTTCGTAAAAATCTGGAGAATCATATAGAATTGGATACTGCTATACTGGAAGGAGTAATATCGCGTGTCCGTCCAGTGGTAATGACAGCCTTAATGGCTGCAATAGGTTTATTGCCTGCTGCAATTTCAACAGGAATTGGCTCTGAAACCCAAAAACCATTAGCGATAGTGGTAATAGGAGGATTAATTACTTCTACTATTCTTACACTTTTGATCTTGCCTATTATATATTACTTGTTCTATAAATTAATACATAATAGAGCAAATAGGAAACTACTTAAAAAGATTGGAGCTGTGAGCTGATATTTTTCATAGTTTGGTTTGTTTCGTTGGTTTATCTGCCTCTTTACGCCTCGTATTAATTTACGGGGCGTTTTTTATTATCTCCCAAAGATTATTTTACACTTCCCTTTTATTTCCGGTTAAATACCTTTTTGGATTTTCTTATATGTTTTAGGTTTTTACTTACATGCTACAACTTTTTTATTACATGTAGCAACCAAAAGCTTATATGTTTCAGTTTTAACTGTATTCTTGAATTTTATAAGAAATCAAAACAATTTAATAATAGAGCATAAAAAAATATCACATAATGTAATTGAGAAACAATATGCTTAATCCGTTTGCTAATTTCATCAGATGAAATCTAGATGAAAGGTCCTTTATAAAAAGTGCTTTATATTCCCTTCCGGTATATTATTCTATAATTCAAAACTACTCGACATAAGCTTATACTCTATGGATAATTTATCAAATGAGATTGAATATTTCTACGATTGAATTCCGATAAGGTCCTTGTAATTCCGAACACTATATTATTAGTGCATCATATACATTTTACCCCAACCTTTCTTGAAATATTGGTCGGCATCTGTTTGATTTAATTCAATATCATTACCGTTAAGTTTGGTAATCACGCGGTATAAATAAACTCCATTGGCAAGTTTATCTCCGTACATGTCACGACCGTCCCATGCATATTCAGTAATGTTTCTACCTATATGAATAAATCCTATTTCATCCTGATATATTTCCTTTACCACTTTTCCGGTTATTGTGATTATCTGTATTTTAAATGTAGTAGGCACCTGCGATCCGGTTAATGTAAATACAAAATGAGTAGCATTATTAAATGGATTAGGATAGTTCATCACTTCCGTAATTGTTGCTTTATTTACTACCTCAAAGTTAATTTTATAATCAACAGCACCCGATTGGTTATGCGACACATCACTTGCCTGCACTAATAATTGATAGGTCCCATCCTGTATTAAAGTTGGGGTATAATTTAATTTACAACTATTATTAGGTAAAACAGCAGGCACAAAACTCATTTGCTGACCAAACCAAACCCGCTTTGCAAGGGAAGAACCCGGAGATTGCAAAAACACTTTAAAATCAGAAGTATCGTTTAATGCCAAAAACTTGTTCTCATCTTTCAACTTGATTAAAACATTTGGCTTCGCTGAAACGATATCATCATTTAATATATGAACGCCATCGAAGGTAACATCCAACAGCGGGTTGGTTCTATCTACCGAAACACGAAAAGGGATTCGCAATATGTTATTATAATGATATTGCTCTAACTGTGAATGCGGCTTCCCTATTGGATTTACTTCTACCCATAAGGCATTATTTCCTTTATAACCTTGCGTATTAACACTAACTGAATCAAAAATAACTTCATTCGGATTGAAAGGTTTCTTCTTTAGCTTTGAAGGCAGATTATGTGTTGCCCCACCAGCATCTGTTATCCAATAATTAACCAATAAACTATCTTTAGTAAATGGTATATTACTTATATTTTGAATAGGTACTTTAATTTTAAACACATCGCCCTCCTGCACCGTATCACTTGAAATAAAAAAATGATTTAAGGCCGATGGCGGATTAATAGCTGCTTCAGGCACAGGATCATAAATTACATGCCAACGTTTTAGTTGCGGAGCAGTATGATAAAAATTATCCGCCATATAAGCTACCAACCGTATATTAGGATAAATAGCTGCATTCACATAATTCGATAAATCCAAAACATCAATAGAGTCTGTTTTAAAGTTAGCCAATGTTGTTTCTACTCCATTGGCATTTATTCCAATTACTCTCACTACAATACTATCAGCAGAAATGGTTCGGTCAACCGATTTCCAACGCCAATGCAACGCATGCCATTTAGTAGCAGGCCCAATAACCGGTGAAGCAATATAACCTGTATTCCAATGCGTCTGTATAAAAGCATTCATATCAGTAACAGCAGCTGCTGAATCACTTACTACTTCCTGCACAGGGTAACTTGCGTTTCCTTTCTGACCAAAAAATGTATATGATTTATTTGACGGAACAGTATCCACATGCATTGCTCCTATTGAATGAAACGCATTTAATATATTAGAGCCTACAACATAAGGCGGGCTGCTATGTGTCCATGCTGAATATGCCAATACATAATAATTGTTGGGAATATGATTTATAAAATTAGCAATTGAATCCCTGTGATCTGGTGTGTCATCATAATAGTCAAAGGAGTATGCATTTAATCCTCTGTAATTACTTCCTCCTCCAAAACTATTATATGCTCCATACCAGTTTCCACTTTGCGGATTTGGCATTACACCTCCACTAATTGGTTCGAAACAGGCAAAGACAAAGCCAGGAGGCGACCAGGAAGATGTTTCCTCCACATGTCCGTTTACGAGATATTCCATTTGATAGAAAGCAATATTAACTCCATTAATACATTCAATATGTATTAAATTGTTATTAAAATCAAACTTCCTGAGCGCACGGTTAAATCGTACATATTGATAATTGTTGTTTTTAAATTGAAAGAAGTGCGACTGCTCCCAACCAGGTGTTATTCCATGTGAGGCAGCAATATATTCGAACGAACTTTCTCGCCATTTATATCCACTTGTTGGCGAAGTGGAGTCGGGACTTACACGCCAATAATATACTGTGCTATCTCTGAAGTTTGGGAATAATATTTGTGGTTTCCAATTCACTACTCCTCCGGGAGCATTAATAGTAGCTGATAACATAAGGTGACTGCTATACGTATCAGTAGTATCAATTTGGAAAATATAATTTTTTGAGTGAGCAAAAAGATCAGTTGTAGTGGCTTTCAACGTAATTGTATCCGTCTGAACAATAGAAAACTCATACGGATATGTAGGAACGATATCTCCGCCGCTAATAAGATAATCAACTTCTCCAGTTGTATTGTTATTTTCACTTGACTCTGCTACCTGATTATTTTTATCAAGTGTTACATAAAATTTATTTAATCCTACTCCTTTCGAATTATTATGATCAATAGATAAATGGAAGGAAACAGTATCTCTATAATGAGGCTCCTTATTATACATCAACGGTGCCGACAAGGTATCTCCATTAGGAAATATACGTTGAAGATACGTTACACTTTTAGCATTAGTCGCCTCACCAATATTTGTTCTTACCACATTCACAATTATTGTGTCCGGTATGGTTTTAGCATCAAAATAAACATTACTAGCTGTAATTTTATAATCCGGTTTTGAGCCCGGTGTAATCTTTACAGAAGGGTCGCCTTGCAACGTCATTTCCAAACAAGAGTTTTGAGTATAATAATCAATTGATGCAAGTGGCTGTAAGTAGGCGATGGTTTTCTTTATTGCACTACCTATACTTTTACCATAATTTTTCGAGGAAAGTTGATGATAAAATTCTGTTGAATAGGAATTGAGTGGAGTAATGATACCTAACCCTGATGAGCCTAAAAACCCTATCATTCCTTTATTAGCAAGCATCACATATGTTTCACTCACACTAGTTTCCCATTCATGTATATCACCTGAATAACAGGAATTTGCCAACAAAAAAGGATAATGACCACTTATTGGCGTGTACGTACTTATATCATCAGTACTCTGATCAAAACCTTGTGTGGAGGCGTGTCCAAAGAATGTCATTAAGGATACACCATTATTGATAAAAGTAGAAAGCGTATCCGAAGTATTTATTTGTATAGGAGCCGAACTGGTTTTATAGAAGCTGTAAACCTGGCCACCAAACATGGTATCCCTTATTATTTTTGCATAGTTGTTAAGGTATCCTTTAAACTGTGCTTGCTCGGCAACTGTTTCTCCTCCTCCAAAATGCAGTACTTGTTTTTTCCAATCACCTACTCTGGTTGTATCAAATTGTTTTATTTTATTTAAATAATCAATTACATCCTGCGGCTTTCTGGCAGCAAGTCTTCCTGTTGGTATTGCAGGTGCCAATACTGATCCGTTCAAACCTGACGTTAATAAAATATCACTTGATGGATTACCGAAGGAAGGAACAATATCAGTAACATAATTTGTAGGATAGTCATTCCCATCATCATACCAAGCAGGAGTTCTGCAATCCTTTAAGTTCATTGACTTACCTATCAGAAATAAATTGTTTGGTACAAAACGATGATTGTTATTACATTTCTGAATATAGAAATCACAGAATCCTCTTATTGACATTGGACTTTTTACTATTCCATAGGCAAACTGATCGTACAATTCGTCAATATCAGCAAGTACAACATTGTTAGCTCCCCCGGCAGATGAACTACGATACGCTTTATACTGGAGCGAACCCGACATCACTGATTTATGCGTTATAATAATAAATGCAGAGTCGGCTATTTGAGTAGAGAAGTCGGTAAACTGTGCTGATGGTGTAACAGGTACAAGTGAAGTTACTTGATTTATATTTCCATCAGAAAATAAAAAACATTTTTTTTCACTACTGCTATTGGGAACCAATACCTGATAATTTCTGCCATTAGTAACAAAATCAATACGCCTGGCATTTGTTAAATCATAAATATGTGCAGTACCTGACACATTGAAATTATTTATATTTAAATATGATTTCAGTTGTCCTGCCGAAGTATTATCAGGCAAATACATTAAGTAAGTAGCGTTGCCTTCTAAATTTAATTTGTGCGGATATTTTACATCAAGATATGAAACCGCGGTTCTGTTTGAAGAAACACCACTAACCGAAACACTTGTATATCTAAACGAATTGGAAGTGGAAGTACTAAATGCATTTGCTGGCAAGTGAACAATAAACTGATTTGATGCGTAAGCAGTAAAAAAAGTATCTTTTAAATTCTGTGTAATGGAACCTTGAAACTCAATCTGCAAATGATGATCCAACGGTAGATTTCCCTGTGATGCTCCAACAACAACAGTTTTAAATATTGGCGCAGGCCCTCCTGCATAATATTGAGGAGTAGATAAATAATATACATTCGCACTTCCATCTGAAATTACGTTTGCATCAAACCATCCTTCCGAGTTGGTATAACGAACATCAGTACCTCCAGCAACGTCAGTTGCTCCTTCATAATAGCCAATGCCGCCTAACTGTATCTCATCGCGCATAAAATAATTGGAAACCGTATACTGACTGAATGTAGTATCAACTGGAGGAACTTGCATCCGCCTGTTAGTGGTTGAATTATTCCATGTTAAATAATAAACTGCAGTATCGTTTACGAGGCTATAATACGGATTGGGAAGGAAAGTAGTATTTGTATATAACAATGAATCTAATGCGCCGTCATTTTTTTCGGCATAAAATTCAATAAAATCAGAGCCATTAAATTGACCGTCACCTTCCCCTTGAATATAAATATATTGCTGAACACCTTTATTAAATATCTGGAATCGATGCGGATCGATGCTGCTTAATTGTATTCCGTTAACAGCTAATGCTGTGCTGATGGTTGTAGAATCAATGCGATAGATACCGCTTTGAGCAACTTTTATTTTATAATAGTTTTGAGAATAGGCAATCCAACCATTAGAAAAAGGCTGAGCCTTGATGCTGACAAATAAAAACAATAACAAACATAGAGTTAGTAACCGTTTTGTCATTTGCATTAATTTAATTTACGTTTTTTATTGATGTCAACTTTTACAGAAAACACATTTGAATAAAGTGCTACCGATTGATTACCGATATTTGTAAAAGCATAATCAATGTAAACGTATTTTATTTTTACTCCCACACCAACATTTGGCTGAATTGTATGTACTGTCTTTCCAGTAGCATCAGTATATGATTGATAGTTACCGATACCTCCTCTAAGGAAAACAATATTCATAAACCCTGCTTCAAGTCCGACATGAGGGTCAACACTTACTGCTTTACTACTTATCAATACATTTCTTTTGCCATCAAAAGTTGCATCGAAATTTGCTTCTGCAAGTAATGAAATTTTCTTTCCGAAATCAAATTTACGGGCTGTGCCTAATAATAATTTTGGTAAGGTAATCTCCACAGAGTTAGTTGGTATATCATTTCCGGTTGCTTGAAATACCTGTTTCATATCGTCGGGCAAATTATAACTCCATGCATTAAATGTAGAAGTTATATCCCTTGCCATGGCAGCAAACTTCCATTTTTTATAATCATATTGTGCTCCGGCATCCAGCCCGAAACCCCATGCTCCGGCAAAATCACCTATTCTACGTCGTATTATTTTGGCACTTGCTCCTACTCTAAGTCCTTTTATTTTTAATGTTTTCGCATACGATACAAGCAAAGCAAAATCGACTGCGGAAAAATAGGTTATCCGATTATAATCTATATTTCCGTTTGCATCAATCAATTCCGTTGTATTTGGAATGTTTTCAACTCCAAAACGAACAAAACTTAAACCCAATACAGATGATGAATCGAGCCTTGTTGCAATTGCGCCGTAATCATATTTGGCTATACCTGCAAAGTACTCACTGTGCATGTAGGCTCCTTGATATTGGTTGCCAATGTTTGCAAGTCCTGCCGGATTCCAATATCCTGCTGTTACGTCATTTACTGTGGTAATATAGGAGTTGGACATGCCTAATGCACGTGCGCCAACGCCGATATTTAAAAATTCGTTACTGTATTTGGGTGCCTGTGCATAACCTCCTAAACTTATAGTTAAAACAACTAAAACTAATAATGCTATTTTTCTTCTCATAATAAAGGTTTAAAAGTAGTACAATTCTTATTAATCCACAAATTATATAGTTAAACGCAATTGGCTTGTTATTATTGTTGAAAATAAAAGCTGCTATTTTGTCTTCAATATAACTGTTTTCCAGTGGATAATGATTATTGGTTATTGGTTTATTAGTCTGAATGAAATAAAAAAACTCCGTATTGCTGCGGAGTTTTTTATTAATGCTTTTATTTGTTAATCTTTAGTTCACTAATTTTATGATTTTCTTTCCTTTTCCTTTTTTAAGTTCTTCTTTATTTTGTTTGATAATTAATTTATCAGCTTGCTTTTCCATTGATTTCATATCCTCCATTGAGTGTGACATAAAAACATCAACTTTGTCGTTTTCTATTTCCATAGTTATAATTTTACGCAGTATTTCGCGATTATTTTCCGGGTATTTATTCATAAATAACAGAGTATCCTTATGATTCTTTTCAATATCTTTTATCATTCCTTCAAAATAATCAACCATAGGTCTAACCGTAAACTTAAATGCAAAATAGATGGATTCAATATTTTTGGGCTGGCAATCTTCACAGAAATTATTCTTGTCAGCTGGCTCACCATCGGACTGCACTATTTTAACGCTTACAGCATTTGATAAAAAATTACCCATGGAAATAGCATTTGCACCAGTTATATGCGGCTTAAAATAACTTTCCATCGCCATCACTTTACTTTTAAATTGTTTCAAGTCCTTTTTCAGTTTCCCCGTTACTTCAATTACTTTATTAAAATCCTGTTGGTTTTCCGATAACTTTGATTTTACTTTAACACTTTTTTCAGTTGTTTTTTTTATTGCTGTTTTTTTCATGATAATTGTTTTTAGAATTTAGCGATTGATTGATTAGTTAGTTATTATTACTGTATTAATTTACTTTTTAAACTTTAAAAAGTCCTTTTTGGAGATCTGTTAAGATTTCTCAAAAATCTGTTAAGATTTATAATCCATCTGTTAAGATTTATAACAAATCTTTTAAGATTACTCACAAATCTGTTAAGATTGCTCATCCATCTGTTAAGATTTTTCAAAAATCTGTTAAGATTACTCATCCATCTTAAAAGATTTCCAATAAATCTGATAAGATTACCTGT
>CAIRRW010000211.1 GCA_903881065.1 uncultured Bacteroidota bacterium | reverse complement strand
GGACATGTTAAAGATAAAATTGGTAAATAATAATTGTTATTCTATATTTGCACCCCAAAATTTAAAAAGGGAAGAGTTTTTTGAAAGGGAGAAATAGGTAATTAACAATATTTTATCAATCGTCTTTATCATCTAATTTTAATTTAAAAATAACAATTTAATAAAAAAATTATGCGTAACAAAGGTGCTATCAGGCTGTTTGCAATTTTACTGACATTGGCTTGTGCTTATTATTTAATGTTTACTTATGTAGCATACACAATCAGAAGAGATGCTGATTTGTATGCAAAGAATTATGTTGAAGATGCGAAAGTAAAGGCTGATGCAAAAAAAGCCACTGAAAATTCTGCTGGTCAAATAACTTATTTGGATTCAGTTCTTGAGTATAAAAAGAACTATTATCTAGATTCTTTGAAAAAGAAAGAGGTTTATAATTTATTTATCACTAAGTATACTTATGATGATGTTAAGAAGCGTCAGTTGAATCTTGGTTTGGATTTGAAAGGTGGAATGAACGTAACTCTTGAAGTTTCGGTTTCTGATATCATCAAAGGGTTATCAAACAATAGTAATGACCCAACATTTAATCAGGCATTGGCGAAAGCAAATGAAATAATGAAAAAATCTACCAAAGATTATGTAACTATTTTTGGTGAAGAGTTTCATAAGATAAATTCAAACGCTAAACTTGCAATCAACTTTCAAACTATTGAATTGAAAGGGAAAATTGACTTCAATACTCCTGATGAAGAAGTGTTGAAGTTTTTACGTGAACGTATAGAGGACGCTATCGCTACTTCAGAAAATACATTGCGTGCCCGTATTGATAAATTCGGTGTTACACAACCAAATATTCAACGTCTGGCTTCTTCAGGAAGAATATTAATTGAACTTCCAGGTGTTACTGATAAAAGACGTGTAGAGAAATTATTGCAAGGTACTGCAAATTTAGAATTTTGGGAAACGTATGATAACAAAGATATTTATCCGATTTTGGAAAAAGCGAATACTCGTCTAAAAGAAATATTAACTCCAAACGATTCAACAAAGAAAGATTCTGCGGAAGTTAAAACAGATGATAAAAAAGCGGTTGCTAAAAAAGATGATAAAAAGACAAAAGCTGATTCTTCAAAATTATCGTTAGATAAACAACTAGGTGTTACTAAAGGTGATTCATTGAAAAAAGGAAGCACTAAAGCAGATACGATTGCAAAATTGAGAAGAGAAAATCCTTTGTTTGCTGTTTTGAATCCTGCTGTTGGACAAAATGCTCAAAGACAGACTCAATTAGGAAGCGGACCAGTAATAGGATATGCTGCAATTAAGGATACTGGTAAAATAAATGATTATTTATTAAATCCAAAGATTAAAATTTTATTCCCTGCCATGAAGTTTATGTGGACTTTTAAAGCAATGGATAAAGAGGAGTCTGTACTTCAATTAATAGCAATTAGAGTTACTACTCGTGATGGAAGATCTCCTCTTTCCGGAGATATTATTGCAGACGCTCGAGTTGTTTATGAGCAGGCTGGTGGAGGCTCTCCTCAAATTTCAATGATGATGACTGCCGAAGCAGCCCAAGTTTGGAGGAAATTGACTAAGGATAATGTTGGTAAATCAATAGCGATTGTACTAGATAACAGTGTTTATTCTTTCCCAAATGTTATGGGTGAAATTTCAGGTGGTAGTTCATCCATAACAGGAAACTTTACTCAGGATGAAGCGAAAGATTTGGTGAACATATTAAAGGCTGGTAAATTGCCTGCTCCTGCTCATATAGTTCAGGAAGTTGTGGTAGGTGCAACATTAGGACAGGAAGCAGTTACAAAAGGATTTATTTCAACCCTTATTGCTTTAGTACTCGTACTTTTATTCATGGGTTTCTATTATAACAAAGCTGGTTGGGTTGCCGACTTTGCGATGGTTATCAATAACTTTTTTGTGGTAGGCATTTTGGCTTCGTTTGGTGCGGTATTAACCTTACCGGGTATTGCAGGTATCGTATTAACCATTGCGATGTCAGTTGACGCGAACATCCTTATTTTTGAACGTGTACGTGAAGAGTTGACAATTGGTAAAGCTGTCGGTTTGGCTATTAAAGAAGGTTATCGGAATGCGATGTCATCTGTAATTGACTCCCACGTTACCGGTTTATTATTAGGTATTATATTATATACATTCGGTACCGGCCCTATTCAAGGGTTTGCAACTACGTTAATTATAGGTATCATTTCATCATTGTTCTGCGCTATCTTTATTACACGTTTAGTATTTGAACGTTGGTTAGGTAGAGGTCAGGCAATTCCTTTCGGAAATAAATATACTGAACATGCATTTAAAAATATCAATATCAACTTCGTTGGAAAACGTAAGTTATATTATATTTTCTCCAGTTTAATTATTGTTGCTGGTATCGTTGCATACTTTGCTAAAGGTGGCTTTACATTGGGTGTCGACTTTAAAGGAGGTCGCTCATATGTTGTACGTTTTGATGATGTGAAACCTGTGGATGAGGTGCGTAAAGCATTGGCAGTATCCTTTGGGGATGTTGGTTTGGAAGTTAAAACGTATGGTGAAAATACACAGCAACGTATTACTACTACTTATTTAATTGACGACAGTTCGCCTGATGCAGAAGCAAAAGTGGAAGCGAAATTGGAAGAAGGGCTGAATAAATTAAATGTTCATCATAAAATCATGAGCTCCGAGAAAGTAGGTGAAACCGTTTCCAGAGATATTAAAGCGAAAGCAGTGTGGGCAGTATTGCTTTCTTGTTTAGTGATGTTTATGTTCATCTTTATCCGATTCAAGAAATGGCAATATGGCTTGGGTGCTGTGGTGGCCTTGTTCCACGATGTGCTTATCGTACTTTCTGTATTCGTTATTTTTGATGGTATACTTCCTTTCTCACTTGAAATAACTCAGGATTTTATTGCAGCAATATTAACTGTAATGAGTTATTCGATGACAGATACAGTAGTTGTATTCGACAGAATCAGAGAATATTTAACTGAGAAAAACAAAACCGATTTACATAAAAATGAACGTGTAGCAGTTATTAATTATGCATTGAACAGTACCTTGAGTCGTACTATCAATACTTCATTAACAATATTCTTTGTATTGTTGGCCATTTTTATTTTCGGTGGTGCAACTATTAAAGGCTTTGCTTTTGCATTGTTGATAGGTATTGTAATCGGGACATACTCTTCTATATGTATTGCAACTCCAATTGTAATCGACTTTGAAAAGGAAAAAGAAGATGTGAAAGTTTCCGGAGAAGTAATCTAATTCATAATTTAAACATAAAAACAAAGCCCGATAATAAGTTATCGGGCTTTGTTTTTTATGTACTTTTGCATTCTCATAATTAATAACTTAAAAAGAATGTTGTTGTTTCTTAATCTTGGTGGTGGCGAAGTATTCATAGTGGTGCTGGTGATAATATTGTTTTTTGGAAGTGATAAATTACCTGAAATAGCAAAAACATTAGGCAAAGGAATACGCGAAATTAATGACGCTAAAGCACAAATACAAAACGAAATTCAGAAAAGTACAAGTGGCTTTACAGAAGAGTTAAATAAACATACCACCGAACTTCAATCAGAACTAAATAAGGCAGGCGAAAGCTTTAAAAAGCAAATTGACGATGCCGCTACTACTCTTAAAGACGAAGGAAAAAAAATTACAGATACAACCAAATAATAGTTTCGATAACACACCTAAATCGGCATACTCCCCTTTGCTTATTCCCTTTCTTTTCTTTCATTAATATAATTGGAGGAATAAATTCTACTGATTTATTGACCCAATAATTTACGTTAGTAGTGAGAATTAAAAGTCCAAAAGTGACTTTTATCACCTTTTTTCACAGTTAATATAAATACTTTCGTTTTTTATTGTTCCAAGTAATAAATTACCCAATAACTATTCGAAAAACATGAACCTACTGCAAAAGAAAATGAGTGCTTATGTTTTGCCTCAGGAAGTAAAAGAGAAAGGGTGTTACCCTTATTTTAATCCTATAGAATCAGTTCAGGATACTGAAGTTTTAATAAATGGTAAAAAGGTATTAATGTTTGGCTCCAATAGTTATTTGGGCCTTACAAATCATCCAAAGACAAAGGAAGCTGCCATAAATGCTATTAAGAAATACGGTACAGGATGTGCCGGTTCTCGGTTTTTAAATGGCACTCTTGATTTACATATTCAGTTGGAGGAGGCTTTGGCAAAGTTTGTTGGGAAAGAATCGGCTATAGTTTTCAGTACTGGCTTTCAGTCAAATTTAGGAACTGTTTCTACATTAACCGGTAGACATGATTATATTCTGATTGACGAATATGATCATGCTTCTATTATTGATGGTTGCAGACTTTCCTTTTCAAAAATCATTAAATACAAACATAAAGATATTGATTCGTTGGAAAAAGAACTTAGTGCGCTTCCAAAGGATAAAATTAAACTTATCATTTTGGATGGTGTATTTAGTATGGAAGGCGATATTGTCAACCTGCCTGAAATTGCAAAACTTGCCAAAAAATACGATGCCAGTATCATGGTCGATGAGGCTCATTCTATTGGTGTAATAGGTAAAAACGGCTCCGGTTCAGTTTCTCATTTCGGGTTGACGGATGAAGTGGATATTATTATGGGCACATTCAGTAAATCGTTTGCTACTGTAGGTGGCTTTATTGCTGCTGATGAAATTACAATCAATTATTTAAAACATCATTCTCGTTCGCTGATATTCAGTGCCAGTATTTCTCCTGCAAATGCTGCAAGTGCCTTGGCTGCTTTGGAAATAATAAAATCGGAGCCGGAACGAATAGAGCAGTTGTGGAAGAATACACATTATGCTATGAAACGTTTGAGGGATTTTGGATTTGATATCGGACAAACTGAAACGCCTATCATTCCTATCTATGTGCGTGATGATGAAAAGACATTTATGCTTACTGCTATGCTTTTAGAAGAAGGCGTTTTTGTGAATCCTATTATTTCTCCTGCTGTACGAAGTGATTCATCATTGATACGGTTCTCGTTAATGGCAACACATACCATACAACAGATAGAAACGGCAATTAATAAAATACATCAGGTCTCTGTAAAATTGGGTATTTTAGTAGATCAAAACGTTAATGCATAAAATATGATAACAGTAAAAAAAGTAACCACAGCAAAGGATTTACATAGTTTTATAGACTTCCCTCATGCGGTATATAAGAATGACAGCAACTATGTTCCCGAACTTTTTATTGCACAAAGAGATTTACTGGATTCAAAGAAACATCCGTTTTTTAAACATTCTAAACTGGATATGTTTCTTGCAATGGATGGCGCTAAGGTAGTGGGACGCATAGCAGCCATCCGAAATAATAATCATATAAAATACACTAATTCTAAAGACGGTTTCTTCGGTTTTTTTGATGTGGTAAATGATTATAAAGTTGCTGAAAAGCTTTTTGATACTGCCAAGCAATGGATGAAAATCGAAGGGCTTACTTCTATTATTGGGCCTACAAATTATTCAACCAATGAAACCTGCGGTATGTTAATCAATGGGTTTGATTCGCCACCGGTGGTGATGATGACCTATAATAAAGAGTATTATCCGCAGTTTGTGGAGAAGTATGGCTTCAAGAAAAAAATGGATTTGATTGCCTATAATCTTAATACAAATGAATTGTCGGACAGAACAGTAGTGCTGCTAAACAGGTTGGAAGAAAGATTAAAATTGAAAGGCATAACCATTAGAAAGGCCAATATGAAGGACTTTCCGAGTGAAGTGAAAAAGATAAAAGAAATATATAATACAGCCTGGGAGAAAAACTGGGGCTTTGTGCCAATGACGGATGATGAATTTAAAGTGATGGCAAAAGATATGAAAATGATTCTCGATGCGGATTTCTGTTACCTGGCCGAACATAACGGAAAAGCAATAGGTTTCTCGCTTTCGATACCGGACATGAATCAGATATTTATAACAATAAAGAAGGGAAGACTGCTGCCAACAGGCATTTTTAAGTTATTATTCAACAAGAGTAAAATAAATAAAGTGCGTGTAATTACACTTGGCGTTATCGAAGGATATCGTAAAATGGGAATAGAATCCTGCTTTTATGCGAGAAATATTATTACTGCCAAAAAGAAAAATATTACTTCTGCCGAAGCTTCATGGATACTCGAATCAAATGAAATGATGAACAAAGCAATGATAAATATTAATGCTGACCCGTACAAAAAATACCGTATGTATGAGTTAGCTTTGTAAAATGAAAAAGGTTTTAATTACCGGTGCAAGTGGGTTTATCGGCAGCTTTCTGGTGGAGGAAGCGCTCAACAGAAATCAGGAAGTATATGCTGGAATCCGCAGCACGAGCAGTAAAGAATACCTTACCGATTCACGAATAAAATTTATTGAACTCGATTTCTCTGATATAGATTCTCTCAAAAATACCTTATCAAAATACTCTGCGTTTGATTATATCATACACAATGCAGGCACTACCAAAGCATATAAAAAGGAAGATTATCTGATTGGTAATTTTAATTATACACGCAATTTTATTGAGGCATTAATCAGCGTAAATAAAGTTCCTGCCAAGTTTGTGTACATCAGTAGCCTTGCTGCTTATGGGCCAGGAGATGCAACGATACTTAACACGGTAAAATCAACGGATACGCCGCAACCCGTTACTGCGTATGGGAAAAGCAAGCTTGAATCGGAACGGTATTTATTTTCTCTTCCTCAATTTCCTTTCATAATCATCCGTCCTACTGCGGTGTATGGTCCTCGCGAGAAGGATTTGCTGACGATGTTCAAGATGATAAATAAACATGTGGAACTGTTTGTAGGATTCAAAAAACAACACCTTACTTTTGTATATGTAAAGGATTTGGTGAAGGCGATTCTACTGGCTGCCGAATCTGATATTACACATAAAGGGTATTTTGTTTCGGATGGAAACTGTTATGATTCGGCAATGTTTGGTGACGCTATCAAACGAGAACTCAATAAAAAAACAATCCGTATAAAATTGCCTGTATTTTTTGTAAGAATGATTGCTACTATCGCTGAAAGCACCAAATACATTACCGGCAAACAATCGGTTTTGAATATCGAAAAGATAAACGAACTGGCTGCGGTGAACTGGAAATGTGATATGCAGACTACCATTGACGACTTGAAGTATGCCCCCGAATATGATTTAAACAAAGGCATTCGTGAGACGATTGAAGGATATAAAAAAGCTAAATGGCTCTGATAAATTGTTGCTGCTAAATCAATGAAAAGTATTGTTTCCCTATTTTTTCCTGCATCGTTTATTAATTTCCGGAAGGATTGGAAAGCAGCGTGGAGTGACGTTTCCTTCAAATGGCAATCGGTTATTACGATTATTATTCTTTTAATTATTGCAGCTGCGATACCTCATTTTTTCAGGTATGTGCAGGCAAAACAAGGGTATTCCATCAATGATTTTGTATTGAATATGCTGCAAGTAAGGGATATGTCGTTATTTATTTTCCTGCTTATATATTCAGTGCTGCTGCTTGCGATAATAAACCTAGTAAGCAATCCGCAGGTATTGCTAAAAACATTGCAGGCATATTGTTTATTAATGTTAATGCGGATTTTATGTATGTATTTTGTTCCGCTGGAAGCCGAAAAAGCGATATTGCCGCTGCAAGACCCTATTATCGGACTTATAATATATGCCGGTACTCCTATTACTAAGGATTTATTTTTTTCGGGGCA
Source organism: uncultured Bacteroidota bacterium (assembly GCA_903881065.1). Lineage (GTDB taxonomy): Bacteria > Bacteroidota > Bacteroidia > 2-12-FULL-35-15 > 2-12-FULL-35-15 > 2-12-FULL-35-15. The sequence continues at coordinate 2,684 of CAIRRW010000211.1, read as the reverse complement.
TGTATCCACTATGTTTCTCCTCTTCCTTGTTATTCCGTATAGGAAATTAAAATACTGCTTCCTGCTGGCAACAATGCTTGTAGCTGTTTTTATATTGATGCAACATGTGCATTATACGGTGGATGTGCTTATGGCGCCTGTGTTCGCGTGGATAAGTTATAGGATTGTATTTGCGCGGAAGTTCTCCTGACTTCTTTCATAATTCGCTTGATTTAGATTCTTCTCTTCGCTCTGAATGACAGTTTGTGTTTGCTTTTGGGAGGGAGGAGAGAAAAATGGCTTTGCCATTTTTCTCTCCTCCCTCTTTGTAACATCAAATGGTTGTCATTCAGAGCGAAGCGAAGAATCTCCCATTGAATTATGAAAGAAGACTATCAGAATTACTTACTGTAATAAAAATCAAAAACCTCTGTAACGTATGTGTTACAGAGGTTTTGCTTGTGGGCCCACTTGGAATCGAACCAAGCACCACCTGATTATGAGTCAGGTGCTCTAACCGAATGAGCTATAGGCCCTAATTGCATTTTACTGCAATTTTTGGACTGCGAAATTATATATTTACATTCAATTAACAAACACTATTTGCATTTAATTACGATTATTTCTTCTAAAATGTTGATTTGGTAATCAGTAGAAACAGCCAACAATCGATTTACACAGTTATTTATTGAACCGTAATTTTTACTGGATTTGAAGGAACCACTTTACGAACCACGCCTTTGTGAGCAGCAGTAATTTCGTATTGATGCGTAGAAATCAAACCATCAAGAAGAATATTCTTTTTCTGAGCAAAAAACTCATGTTCCAATGGCGTGTTTGCAGTCAAATCTCTCCAAGTGATAATAGTGCCTGTAGATGCTTCATAAGCAATAAGACCTATAACAATTTCTCCTGCAATAGTAGAAGTAACACCTGTAATAACAGCCTGTTTCAGTACGCCAAGCGAACCGCCATCAGAAGTTAAAACACCGCCCGAACTTTTCAACATTGCTAAGTTATGGTTTGCCTGCACATTTACCTGACCTGCAATGTCTTTGTAAGATGATTCAAGCAAAATCTGCAAATCAAGTGCCTGCTGCACTTGCACATGGTCGCCACTTACCTCGGCAGCACTGTTTACTTTTACCCATTCATCGTGCCGCGATTGAAACAGCGGATAGGAGGTACCCGAGAAAGTAAAATTCGGATTGCCAGGATTACAACCTGTAATCAAATTTAGCGAATTTGTCTGCAATTCAGGCTTTGTAAACCCCGTTGCATCAGTTAAAATGTTTTGTTGATTCATTTTTATTTTGTTTTAATTATTTATTAGACTACAAGATTAGTTCTATTAGTTGGTTAAATCTATTTTAAATCCAACCAAATATAATTTAGTTGAAAATAAAGGACTTTCAATTATCAAATAAGTCGGAGGAGTTTTTGAATAACTCCACCGACTTATTCAGAAACTCCTGCCAGTTTTTTGAAAACTCCACCGAGTTATTGAAAAACTGCCCCGAGTTTTCGGAAAACTCCTGCCAGTTTTCGAAAAACTCCTCCGACTTATTGCAAAACTCAACCGAGTTATTCAAAAACTCAACCGAGTTATTCAAAAACTCAACCGAGTTTTTGGGCTCTTATTTCCCCTTAAAAACAGCTGTATCGCATATTGATATTGAATTACAGCCCTTTTTGGCTAAAACGGGAGGTGAGCCAAATTTGACTTTTGGAGGAGAAGAAGAGGGAAATTGTTTACTTTTGAAATAATTCACTCTTATATATAAGAGTGAATTATCAAAATGAAAAATTGGGTAGTAATCGTTTTTGGGAAAGTCAAACCTTCAAGATTTTTAAAACCTTGAAGGTTTCAACTTAAAAGTGATAGTGTTCAATTGTATTTTGAATAATTAAATCACCCTCCCATGGACATCAACTTCATCCTTTTACTTTTCATCCTTGCTATCATCGCATTCCTTTATTCATCAGTAGGGCATGGCGGAGCAAGTGGTTATCTCGCCGTAATGGCAATCGTTGGCATTGCACCGGTAATGATGAAATCATCGGCTTTGGTAATGAATCTGGCAGTTTCCTTAATGTCGTTTATCGGGTTTTATAAAGCAGGATATTTTCGTTGGAGACTGTTTCTGCCGTTTGCAATAGCAAGTATTCCGTTTGCCTTTATCGGCGGCACCATGACGTTGCCCGATGCTGTTTATAAAAAAGTATTGGCTGTTTGTTTGTTCATCGCCATACTTCGGTTGGTATATCAGTTCAAACAAAACGGCGAACAGAAAAGAGAAATACCCACGTGGTCGGGCTTGCTTTCGGGTAGTTTAATAGGGCTGGTATCGGGGATGATAGGCATAGGAGGAGGCATCATATTAAGTCCGTTAATGTTATTGATGCGCTGGTCTACACTCAAGGAAACAGCCGCTGTATCAGCACTTTTTATATTCGTCAACTCACTTTCCGGCTTGTATGGGCAACTTCAAAAAGGTGGCATCCATCTCACCGAAAACCTCCAATATGCTGTAATGGCAACCATCTGCGGAGGTCTGTTGGGTTCGTACTTCGGCAGCCGAAAGTTTAATGTGCCTACATTAAGGTATCTGCTCGCAATAGGTCTCATCATCGCCAGTATAAAACTGATGTTTGCTTAAACAATAAATTATACATTGATAATAGAAAAAATAGTAGTTAAGATG
>CAIRRW010000210.1 GCA_903881065.1 uncultured Bacteroidota bacterium | reverse complement strand
CGGAAAGGTTCCAAAGCATCCAGCGTTACAATCCACGGAGAAACTGTGGACGCAAAATTCTTTGCAAGGAATGGTCCTAGCGGCACGTATTCCCATGTTTGTATATCTCTTGCACTCCAATCGTTAAACAGCGTCAACCCGAAAATATAATCATCTGCCTCAGCAGTACTAACGCTATTGCCTAATTCTGTAGGCTTTCCAATAATAAATGCTACTTCAAGTTCAAAGTCAAGTAATTTTGTTGGCCCGAATACTGGCTGGTCAGAATCTGCAGGTTTTGTTTGTCCTTTAGGACGGTGAAAGTTAGTTCCGGAAACAATAATGGAAGAAGCACGCCCATGATAACCTACCGGTAAGTGTTTCCAGTTGGGCAACAATGCATTTGCAGGATCACGAAACATAGTTCCCACATTAGTAGCATGGTCAATGCTTGAATAGAAATCAGTATAATCGCCTACTCTGACAGGCATCAGCATTTGTACATTACTGATGTATTGCAATACTTTTTCTTGGGCTTCTTTGTTATCACGAAGTTCTGCATTCTCAGTATTAAGCAAATCGGAGATACGCTGACGTAAAGCTCTCCATGCAGGTTTGCCCAATGCAATAAAATCATTTAAATATTGATTCGTAAAAACAGAATTGTCAATATTAAGATTCTTCAGAAATCCAAGTTTGTTTAATAATGCCAAGTCAAGTACCTGATCGCCTATTGCAATACCGACGCGTGGACTTGAACTTTGTGTTTTGAATATTCCGAAAGGAAGATTTTGTATTGGGAAGTCGCTGTTTTTATCTACTTCTATCCACGATTTTAATTGAGGGTCGTTTGCTTTTATCATTGGGCAAAAGTAAGAAAAAAACACTTCCTTTTTTTTGTTACTTTTGCTCTCCAATATAATACAGTAAATGAAAAATTTAGTAAACCCTATCTATTTAAGCGAAGAGAAAAAGAAAGAGATTCGTGATGCTTTTAATTCAGCACAACCATGCAAACATGTTGCATTGCCTGGTTTTTTATTGAATGAGGTAGCTGATACACTTTATGAAAATTTCCCGAAGCTCGATACTCTGAATGTAAAACGTAAGAGTATCAACGAAAATAAATCCGAAGAATATCATCTGGATAGATATCATCCTCAGTTTAATGAATTGCGTGACTTCCTCAATTCTCCTGAAATGTATAAATGGATGAGTGATGTTACCGGAATTGAAGGGATGAGTTCAACCTATGATTCACTTGGTTCGGGAATTCATCAGGGCGGTCCTGGAAGTTTTGTGGATGTGCACGTGGACATAAATATGAATCCTGCCGCTAAATTACACCGCAGAATAAATCTGCTTATCTACTTAAATAAACACTGGAAAGATGAGTATGGCGGAGCATTGGAGTTCTGGGACAAAGATGTCAAGAACTGTATTTCAAAGGTGATGCCTTATTTTAATCAGGCGGCAATAATGGTTACTGATGAAACTTCTTATCATGGTTATGCTAAAATTAATATTCCTGATAACGAGAGCCGCAAGTCTTTCTACTGTTATTATTATACTCCTGCAAGCAAGGATTTTGTTTATCGTGATTCCCGTTTCAAATCACGACCTGATGAAAGCATGACTAAGACAGCAATTACAGAGGTGAAAGAAACCTTGAAGATTAATATTAAAAAGTTCCTTAAAGCGATAGGGGTTAAATCTCTTGACTTTCAGGATAAAAATAAAAAGTAAATTAGATGAAAGTTCAAAGTTGTGGAAATAAAAGATAAAGTAATCTGGATTACCGGCGCATCATCAGGTATAGGTGAAGCATTGGCATATCAATGTGCTGAAGAAGGAGCGAAAGTTATTTTATCAGCACGCAGGGAAGATGAACTTAATCGTGTATGTAAGAATTGTAATGCATCACCCGAAAATACTTTTGTGCTTCACCTTGACTTAGGTCAGACCGATAATGTGGAGGATAAAGTGCAGGAAGTAATAAAACGTTTTGGCAGGATTGACATTCTGATTAACAATAGCGGTATGGGTCACAGGACCCTTGCTGTTAATACACCATCTTACATTGACAGAAAGGTAATGGAAGTTAATTTCTTCGGTACCATTAATCTTACAAAGGCTGTTGCAAAACAAATGCAGAAACAGAAAAGCGGTAAACTTGTAATTGTAACAAGTATTATGGGCAAGTATGGTATGCCTTTGTATTCGACTTATGCTGCATCAAAACATGCGCTGTATGGTTATTTTGAGTCGCTGCGCCAGGAATTGTTTAATGATAATATCTCTGTATTAATTGTTAGTCCGGGATTTATAAATACTGATGTAAGCACCAAACTGTTGAGGGAAGATGGCAGCCAGTTTGGAGTAAAGAGTGACGCTCAGGAAAAGGGTATGTCGGCAAAGGACTGTGCCAAGGGCATTGTGAGTGCCATCAAAAATAATCGCAATCATAAATTTGTAGGCAAATACGAGATATTCTCCGTGTATGTAAAACAGTTTTTCCCGAAAGTGTTTTATAAACTTATGCGCAAAATGACGAAAGAATTGAAATAACTACTGATTAATATCATTCGCCAATCCTTTAAACCTTCTTAACCTTGCAACTGATTAAAAACATTACCAATGTTTGGCTTGCAGGTAAATTCATTTGAATTCAAAAACTTCTTTGTACAACGAATCGGGAAGAGTACGTTCGTATGGCGTATTGTTGAATTTATGCAGGGAATTTCGTTCAGCATTGATTACTGGCTGTATTATAAAACCGGAATTATTAATAGCAAGAGTTCCATCACTGAAATTAATATCGAGTTTGTAAGTTACTGTAACCTGCGCTGTACGCTTTGTTCGCTTGACCATGATAAACCAAAAGTGAGAATGAGTGCAGAAACATTAAGACAATTCTTTGACGACTTTATGTCCGATTCTCATTTCAGAAGTGTAAAAACCATTCATCTTTATAATGCCGGAGAAGTGCTGCTTCACCCGAAACTGGAAGAGATGCTGGCCATAATAAAACAATATAAAGATACTTCAAAAAAGAAAGGAATATTTTTTCCGCAGATTGCTTTGCTCACCAATGCAATTGTTTTGAATGAAAAGAATACGAATGCTTTAATAAATTCGGGAGTACTGGATTACATCCGTTTCAGTATGGATGGCGGCAGTAAAGAGAAGTTTGAGGAGATGCGCGAACGGGCAAAGTGGGATGTATTTATGAAAAACATTACTCACTTCTGTGAACTGAATAATAAACAGCCAAAGAAAATACCTACCGGAATTATAACTCTTGTGGAGTATAAAAATAAGCTGAACACCGAATGGATGAGTGACGAGTTTAAGAAGTTACTTGATATGGTGGACGGCTACGAACTGCGCTACGCCCACAACTGGGGCGGCGAAGTGGAGATTGAGGAACTCAAGAATAAAAAGAAGAAAACATATAAAGTAGGTTGCAGTCTGCTGATGCATCAATTGGTATTATTGCCGAACGGAGACATTACTGTCTGCTGTGCCGACTTGAATTCGAAAGGTGTTATAGGAAATATAAAGCAGGAAAAGCTATTTGCTATTTATAATAAACCTCAACGAAAGGAAATGCTGCGCAAGTTTATACAAGGCAAAAAGAAAGAGATTGACCTGTGTAAAGATTGCGAAACATTCTAAGCTTCGGATATCTCCTATCTCGATACTAATTCTTACTTTCGTCCTCCTAAAAAAATAAGTATGTCAAAACAAGATAAAATAAACAGTTTCGACCCAAATGGATTGGGTGATGAAAGCAATAATATTTACGGTTTGCCTTTTACTTCGGATGAAGCCGAAGTGGTGGTGATTCCTGTGCCCTGGGAAGTTACGGTGTCGTACAGTGCTGGTACAGCAATGGGTCCGCAGGCGATATACAATGCGTCTTATCAGGTAGATTTGTTCGACCCGAAGATAAAAGATGCGTGGAAAATAGGTATTGCAATGGAACCTGCTTCTGATGATATCGCGAGCAAGAGCGAGAGTTTGAGACGTAAAGCGGAGAAATATATTGCTTCGCTGGAAGAAGGAGATTCGATTGAGGAGAATGATGAGATGGCGCGAACGCTGAAATTGATTAATGCTGAATGTGTGGAAATGAATAATGAAGTGAAGGCTACCTGTCTTTCCTTTATCGAAAAAAACAAGGTGGTAGGGTTGCTTGGCGGCGACCACAGCACGCCTCTTGGACTGATGCAGGCGCTGGCAGAAAAGAATAAATCGTTTGCAATACTTCAGATAGATGCACATGCTGATTTGCGAGATGCGTATGAAGGGTTTGAGTTTTCGCATGCTTCGATAATGTTTAATGCGCTTAAAATTCCGCAGGTATCAAAGCTGGTGCAGGTAGGAATACGTGATTATTGCGAAGCGGAATACAATCTTATTCAAGATTCGAATGGAAGAATTGTTACTTTTTTCGACAGAGATATTAAACGTGAACAATACGAAGGCGCAACGTGGGCGACTATTTGCAACAACATAATAGCACAGTTGCCAAACGAAATATATTTAAGTTTTGACATTGATGGCTTAGACCCTAAGCTGTGCCCAAGTACCGGAACGCCTGTTGCCGGAGGCTTTGAGTTCGAACAGATATTAATGCTGATAGAGAAAATAGTGGATGCAGGAAAACGGATTATTGCTTTTGATATTAATGAAGTGGCACCGGGCGGCGATGAGTGGGATGCCAATGTGGGAGCGAGATTATTATACCGGATTGCTAATCTGGCAGCTAAATCAAACGGGAGGGCGTAGTTTAGTTTTTTAGTTTAAAGTTAGAAAGTTTAAAGCTGTGTAACATATAATAGTAGTACAATAAATTATTGTACTACTATTTTTTTGTTTACTACAGTTTTGATTTAAATTGTTTAATAAATTACTTTTTACGATTGATTCCTTCTGCACCTTTTTACAATCATTATTCGGCATTGTTCCTCTTTTTTCTGTTTTTTTCATTTTTAGTTAAATTAATTTATATTGAATATCAGCGTTTTAATGTAAAATACATTTCTTTTTTCCTCTCCGACGAACTATTGTTCCATTTCCCTTTTTTATTGTTGGTAGAGACCAAATTATTGTTGGTAGAGCTCAAACTATTTCCGGTAAAGGTCAAAACATTGTTGGTAAAGCAAAAAATATTGTTGGTAGCGTCCATTCCCTGTAATAAATAGTCCAAAATATTGT
>CAIRRW010000209.1 GCA_903881065.1 uncultured Bacteroidota bacterium | reverse complement strand
GTAGATGATTACATAAAAGTTTTCAAAAAAGATAAAAAAGGATTACAGGGTAAATTTAAAATACTTGGACAGGTTGGAATCGGTTTGATTGTGGGAATTGTACTTTATACAAATAGTCATGTGGTGGTGAGAGAGAAAATTTATACAAGCGGGCAAAGTGCCTATTCCATTGATGAAATGATTAAAACTGGAAGTGCCCCTGCGATGCCTATATATTCTAAAGTGGAAACGAAATCAATGAAGACTACAATTCCTTTTGTGAAAAATAATGAGTTTGATTATTCATTGTTGCTTGCCTTTTTGGGAGATGGATATAAAAAATGGGCATGGCTTATTTTTATTCCTATTGTAATCATCATTATAACTGCAGTATCAAATGGTGCAAATATTACGGATGGCATAGACGGGCTTGCAACAGGGACTTCTGCGATTATAGGTGTAGTGTTGGGAATATTGGCTTATGTGTCAGGTAATACAGTTTTTGCAGATTACTTGAATATAATGTACATACCAAATGCAGGTGAACTTGTTGTATTTATTTCAGCATTTGTTGGTGCTTGTGTTGGATTCCTCTGGTATAATTCTTTTCCGGCACAGGTGTTCATGGGAGATACAGGAAGCCTTTCATTAGGAGGGATTATTGCAGTGTTTGCAATTGCAATTCGTAAGGAACTACTTATTCCGATTCTGTGTGGAATCTTTTTAGTGGAGAACCTATCAGTAATGATGCAGGTAGCTTACTTCAAAAGAATGAAGAAAAAATTTGGAATTGAGTATGCGCGTGAAAACCGTTTGTTCAAGATGGCTCCATTACATCATCATTATCAGAAAATGGGAATGCATGAATCAAAAATTGTTTTCAGGTTTTTAATTATAGGAATTATGTTGGCAGCATTGACCATTGTTACATTGAAGTTGAGGTAACATGAAACGGTTGGTAATACTTGGCGGAGGAGAGAGCGGTGTGGGTGCGGCGGTGCTGGGGATGAAAAAAGGGTTTGATGTTTTTCTTTCTGATAAAGGAAAACTAAAAGATAAATATAAGGACGTTCTTTTAAAAAATAAGATTGAGTGGGAAGAGGAGAAGCATACTGAAGCGCTTATATTGAATGCAGATGAAGTTGTGAAAAGCCCTGGTATTCCTGATAGTTCGGAGCTGGTAAAAGCTTTGAATAGGAAGGGAATAAAAGTGATTTCGGAAATTGAATTTGCAGGAAGATATACGAAGGCGAAAAAAATATGTATCACTGGAAGTAATGGAAAAACAACAACAACACTGCTAACGTATCATATCTTAAAAAAAGCAGGATTGAATGTAGGGTTAGGAGGAAACGTGGGAGAGAGCTTTGCAATGCAGGTAGCAGAAAATGATTTTGATTATTACGTGTTAGAGCTAAGCAGTTTTCAATTGGATGGAATGTTTGAATTTAAGGCAGACATAGCGGTTCTATTGAACATTACGCCAGATCATCTTGACAGGTATGATTATAAAATGGAGAAGTATGCAGATTCAAAATTCAGAATAACGCAGAATCAAACGAAGGATGATGAATTTATATACTGTGTGGATGACCCGGTAACGATGAGTATGATTGAGGGGAAGAATATTAAAGCAAAACAGTATCCTTTTTCAATAAAACAAAAAGTTGAACAAGGAGCATTTTTAAATGAAAATAAACAATTAATAATAAATACAAATAACACAAATCCTTTAAATATGACAATACAAGAATTAGCCTTACAAGGCAAGCACAACATCTACAATTCAATGGCAGCTGGAATTGCCAGCAAATTGGTGGACGTTAGAAAAGAGACAATTCGTGAGAGTCTTTCTGATTTCCACAACATAGATCACCGATTGGAATTGGTGGGTAATGTGCACGGTATTGAATTTATTAATGATTCTAAAGCAACGAATGTAAATTCTACTTGGTATGCTTTGGAGAGTATGGAAAATCCTGTAATACTTATCCTTGGGGGTGTTGACAAGGGTAATGATTATTCAATGTTAAAGGATTTGGTGAAGGAAAAAGTAAAAGCAATTATTTGTTTGGGGGCTGATAATAAAAAAATTATTAAAGCATTTAAGGGAATGGTTGAAACTATAGTGGAGGCGCATAGTGCACCTGAAGCGGTTGCTCAGGCTTACAAGATTGGTAAGAAAGGTGATACTGTATTGTTATCTCCTGCTTGTGCAAGTTTTGATTTGTTTGAGAATTATGAAGACAGAGGTACGCAGTTTAAGCAGGCGGTGAGAGCATTATAAAAACGTTTGGCCATTTTTAATGATTGGCAAAATATTATTGTGAGAAGGATTAGTTGATAATAAAAGATAAAATGAATTTATTCAAATATATAAAAGGCGATAAAGTAATATGGACGGTGGTGCTGCTGCTTTCGCTTTTATCTATTTTGGTTGTTTATAGTTCGGTGGTGGCGTTGGCATATCGTTATAAAGGAGGCGATACGGGTTCTTACTTGGTCAAACATATTTTTATTGTTGGCTCTGGAATTTTTCTTATGTATTTAATTCATAAAGTGAAATACTCATATTTTTCAAGAATTTCGCAGATAGCAATGTTGATTTCTATTCCTTTGTTAATTTATACATTAGCAAGGGGAGTAAGTGCAGGTGAAGCAAGCCGTTGGTTAGCTATTCCTGGTACATCACTGACATTTCAAACTTCTGATTTTGCAAAGTTGGCATTAATAAGTTTTGTTGCGAGAATGTTGTCACTGAAACAAGATGTGATTAAAGATTTTAAACAAGCGTTTTTACCAATTGTAATTCCAGTAGGAATTGTTTGTGCATTAATATTACCTGCAAATTTTTCTACAGCAGCTTTGTTGTTCTTGACTTGTTTAGTGTTGATGTTTATAGGAAGGATGAACACGAAACATTTGTTGATGCTGATTGGCTCGGGGATTGTTTTTGGTGCGTTATTAATTTTATTAATATTTAATTTTCCAAAGATTATTAAAAGAGGAGAGACTTGGAAAGCACGAATTGAAAATTTTAAAAGTGGTGACAGTGAAAGTAATTTCCAGGCGGAGCAAGCGAAAATTGCAATAGCTACAGGTGGTATAGTAGGAAAGGGACCGGGGAATAGTATGCAACGCAATTTTCTTCCACAGGCATCTTCGGATTTTATATTTGCAATAGTGATAGAAGAATGGGGATTGATTTCGGCAATTATAATTGTGTTTTTATATGTTGTATTATTGTTTAGAGGAATTAGGATTGCAAATAAAAGTGAGAAAACTTTTGGAAGTTTGTTAGCTGTAGGATTAACGTTTAGCTTGGTTTTTCAAGCAATGATAAATATGGCTGTAGCCGTAAATTTATTCCCGGTGACTGGACAGCCTTTACCTCTGGTGAGTATGGGTGGTACTTCAATTTGGTTTACAAGTATTGCGATAGGAATAATTTTAAGTGTAAGCAGGGAGTCAGAGGTGGTGGAGAATATTTAATATGTAATATTTAATATTTGTAGGGAGTAAATGTTGGATGAAAAGTGTTTATATAAAAGAAATAGTTGAAACAGCTTAGAATAATACTTAGTGGAGGAGGAACTGGAGGGCATATTTTTCCTGCAGTTGCGATAGCGAATGCAATTAGGACATTACGACCTGATGCGGAAATTTTATTTGTAGGGGCGGAAGGGAAAATGGAAATGGAAAAAGTGCCTGCTGCTGGATATAAGATAGAAGGTTTGTGGATTAGTGGTTTTCAGAGAAAGTTAACGATGTCCAATTTAGCTTTTCCATTTAAAGTTATTAGTAGTTTGAAGAAGGCGAGGAAAATTTTTAAATCATTTAAACCGGATGCTGTAATAGGGACTGGCGGATTTGCAAGTGGCCCAATGTTACAAGTATCTGCTAAATTGGGGGCAGTTACATTGATTCAAGAACAAAATTCTTATCCGGGAATTACCAATAAAATACTTTCAAAAAAAGTTGATAGGATTTGTGTTGCATATAATGGGATGGAAAAATATTTTCCTAAAGAGAAAATTTTGTTAACGGGAAATCCTGTGAGGAAGGATATATTAAGTTTGGAGGGGAAAAGGGAAAGAGGATTAGAATATTTTGGGTTAAGTACGGATAAGAAAATAATTTTAGTGATTGGTGGAAGTTTGGGTGCGCGAACTATTAATGAAAGTATTTTAAAATGTTTGGAATCGTTTGATAGAAAAAACATTCAATTGGTTTGGCAAACAGGAAAAGGTTTTTTTGAAACAGCAAAACAAGCTGTTGTTAATTATGAAAACAAAGGAATAATGGCATTTGATTTTATTCAGAAGATGGATTATGCTTATGCTGTGGCTGATTTAGTAATTTCAAGAGCTGGTGCAATTTCTATTTCTGAATTATGTTTGGTGAGTAAACCTTGCATATTAATTCCTTCGCCAAATGTTGCAGAAGATCATCAGACAAAAAATGCAATGGCTTTGGTTACTAATCATGCAGCGGTAATAATTAAAGATACGGACGCGAGAGAAAAATTATGTGAAGCGACATTGGCATTGATTAATGATAAAGAACAATGTGATAAATTATCAGTAAATATAGGGCATCTGGCATATATGGATTCGGCAAATGTGATTGCTAATGAAGTGTTGAGTTTGATTAATAGAAAGAGTATTAAAAATTAAGAAGTGGAATTGGATTTTAAAAATATAACTCAGGTTTATTTTCTTGGAATTGGAGGCATTGGAATGAGTGCTCTAGCAAGGTACTTTAATGCAATGGGTATGAAAGTTAGTGGATACGACAAAACTCCAACAAAGCTTACTGACGAATTGATTGCAGAAGGAATAGATATTCATTTTGATGATAATATTCGTTTGATTCCTGTTTCCATTAAACAACTTCCTTATGCTATTGAAAATATTTTAATTGTATATACACCTGCAATTCCAAAAGAACACAGCGAATTGGTTTATTTTAAAGAAGGAGAGTTTGTAATAAAGAAGCGTTCAGAAGTGTTGGGAATGATAACTGAAAATTCAAATACTGTAGCTGTTGCAGGTACGCATGGAAAGACTACAACTTCAACATTAATTGCCCACATATTAAAAACAGCAAACCTTGATCCTTCTGCATTTCTTGGAGGGATTTCACAAAATTACAATACAAATTTACTGTTGAGTTCATCGGTTACAAATAATAATTTGGTGGTGGTGGAAGCTGATGAGTATGATAGATCATTTCTTACTTTGCATCCTGCAATAGGTGTTATAACTTCAGTTGATCCAGATCATCTGGACATTTATGGTAACGAAAAATATATGCAGGAATCCTATTCGTTATTTTCCCGACAGGTTACATCAAAATTGATTTTAAAGAAAAGCATTGTTGATAAAATTGATTCAGGTAAGCAAGCAATTACTTATTCAGTAAATGAAGAAGATGCCGATTATTTTGCTCAGAATATTAGGATAGAAAATGGAACCTATCATTACGATGTGGTAACACCGATAAGTATTTTTACAGATTTAACTTTGGGTTTACCGGGTTTACATAATGTAGAAAATTCGGTTGCAGCAACTGCTGTTGCATGTGAAATGGGCGTTTCAGAAGAAAATATTCGTGAAGCTTTAAGATCTTTTGGCGGAGTAAAACGCAGATTTGATTATCAAATCAAAACAGATTCTTTGGTTTATATTGACGATTATGCGCATCATCCAGAAGAATTAAAAGCTGCAATAAATTCTGCAAAAGAAATGTATCCGAATAGGAAAATAACAGGGATATTTCAACCGCATTTATTTTCCCGCACAAGAGATTTTGCGGATGATTTTGCAAGAAGTTTAGACCTTTTAGATGAGTGTATTTTAATGGAAATATATCCTGCAAGAGAATTACCAATTGAAGGAGTTAGTTCTAAAATGTTACTTGATAAAATGAAACTAACTAATAAAAGTATTGTGCAGAAGGATGATTTATTAGCAGAATTAGGTAATAAGAAATTGGATGTGTTGTTGACATTAGGCGCAGGAAATATTGATATGTTCGTAGAGCCAATAAAGAATTCATTGTTAAAATAAATAATGAAAAAATTTAAAAAAATACTTTTTGTATCTCTTTGGGTATGTTTAATTATAGGATTATTTGCACTAATGAGCTTTGTAAATAATAAAGAAGAGAATTTGGTTTGCAAAAGTATTGATGTAAAAATAAATCTGAATGACGATGTTTATTTTCTTGATAAGATGGAAGTTGAGAATTTGATTAAAGATAGGGGTGATTCTATTGTTGGGCAGCCGAGATATTCATTGAGCGTGCCAAAATTAGAGCGTGCATTGGATAGTCACGAAGATATTGCGAAAGCACAAGTTAATGTAACAATTGATGGGGATGTAAAGGTGGTTGTAAAGCAGCGCAAACCGATATTAAGGATATTTAATTCAAGTGGTGACAGCTATTATATAGATGAAGCAGGTAAATTAATGCCACTTTCTGAAAAGTATACAGCAAGAGTTTTGATTGCGAATGGAAACATAAAAGAAGCTTTCGCGACTAATTATATGTATTCTATTGCAGATATTGGAAAAGACAGTGTTAAAGCGGCAAACAGTTGTCTTGACGAATTATTTTCAATGGCAACTTATATCAATAAAGATAAATTTTGGCAATCACAAATTTCGCAAATCTACGTTAATAGCGATAAGGAAATGGAATTGATTCCACTAGTTGGTAATAACAAAATAATTTTTGGAGACACTACCCAAATGAAAGAAAAATTTAACAAGCTCATGACTTTTTATACTCAGGGCTTGAGCACTACAGGATATTGGGAAAGATATTCAACAGTTAATCTTAAATTTAAAAATCAAATAGTTTGCACTAAAAAATAAAGTAAAATGGAATCATCAGAAATTGTAGTAGGTTTAGATATTGGCACAACGAAAATTGTTGCAATTGTAGGTCGTAGAAATGAATTTGGAAAAATTGAAATCCTTGGAATGGGAAAATCCGAATCATATGGTGTAGCGAGAGGAGTGGTTCAGAATATTGATAAAACTGTTGAAGCAATTCGTGTTGCAGTTGCAGAAGCTGAAACCAAATCGGGTGTTGATATAAAAGTTGTGAATGTTGGTATAGCTGGTCAACACATAAAAAGTAATCAACACAGAGGAATAAAAACCAGAGCAAGCGCCGAGGATGAAATATCACAGAATGATATTGATGCTTTGATTGATGATATGTTCAAACTTGTTATGCAACCTGGCGAGGAGATTATTCATGTAGTGCCACAAGAATATATTATAGACAATGAATCAGGCATAAAGAATCCGATCGGTATGGCTGGTATTAGATTGGAAGCGAATTTTCACATTATCACCGGACAAATTGCTGCAGCAAGAAATATATATAAATGTGTACATAAAGCTAATCTTGAAGTGTCTGGATTAACTCTTGAGCCTCTTGCGTCCGCTGATGCAGTTTTAAGTGATGAAGAAAAAGAAGCAGGAGTTGTACTTGTTGATATTGGCGGTGGGACAACCGATATTGCAATTTTTCAGGATGGAATAATAAGACATACCGCAGTTATTCCATTTGGTGGAAATATAATAACAGAAGATATTAAAGAAGGTTGCACAATTATTAAAAATCAAGCAGAATTACTGAAAATAAAATTCGGTTCTGCTTTAGCAAGCGAAAATCAGGAGAATGAAATTGTTTCTATTCCAGGATTAAGAGGCCGTCCCCACAAAGAAATTTCTGTAAAAAATTTGTCTGCAATTATTCAAGCAAGAATGGAAGAAATAATTGAACATGTTTATTATGAAATAAAAAATTAAGGTTACGAGAAAAAATTAATTGCGGGAATTGTTGTAACCGGAGGCGGTGCTTTGTTAAAACATGTTCCACAATTGGTGGAATATATTACAGGAATGGATGCACGTATAGGTTATCCAAATGAACATCTTGCAAAAGGAAGTGAAGCGGTAACCAGCCCGATGTTCGCTACTTCTGTGGGCCTTGTTATGAAAGGCTTAGAAACTCTTGATAAACAAAATAAGAAAAATGGAACAGTAAAAGAAACTACCCCGGGGAAAATCAAAGGACATTCAAAAGATAAATCAGGAGGATTCTTTGATAAGTTAAAAAGTTTTTTTGATGAGGATTCAGCACAGAATTAATACAATTATTTAATAGGAAATTAACATTTCATAGTTAGTAACTAAATTGCTTTCATTGCATCCGTGTTAAAAAAAAAAGCAATTTTAGTCCGTTGAAAATAAAATTGTTTTAGAGTACAACAAAATTTATAGTTATAAATTAAAAAAAATGATAAAATTCGATTTACCTCAAGACACTTCTTCAATAATAAAAGTTATTGGAGTTGGCGGTGGTGGCAGCAATGCGGTTAACCATATGTACAAACAAGGAATCAAAGGAGTTGATTTTATAGTTTGCAATACTGACCAGCAAGCATTAGATATGAGTCCTGTGCCGTTAAAAGTTGTATTGGGTGCAACATTAACAAAAGGACGTGGTGCAGGTTCGTTGCCTGAAGTAGGCAGAAATGCTGCTATTGAAACTATTGAGGATATAAAAAACATTTTGGGTAACAATACTGAAATGTTATTTATCACTGCAGGTTTAGGCGGTGGAACCGGTACAGGTGCAGCTCCAGTTATTGCCAGAGCTGCAAAAGAAATGGGAATACTAACTGTTGGTATAGTTACTATTCCATTCGGATTTGAAGGAAAGAAACGTAAGGCGCAAGCTGATGAAGGTATGGAATCGTTGAAACAAAATGTGGATACGTTGCTCGTAATCAGTAATGATAAACTACGTGAGATATATGGCAACTTGAAAGTTACTGAAGCTTTTGGACATGCTGATGATGTGCTGACTACTGCAGCTAAAGGAATTGCTGATATCATAACAACTACTTTACAGATTAATACCGATATTAATGACGTAAAAACAGTAATGAAAGATAGTGGTGTAGCAATTATGGGTTCTGCACAGGCAAGCGGTGAACAGCGTGCTTTGCGTGCTGTAGAACAAGCGATGGCTTCTCCATTATTAAATGACAGCAATATTAAAGGTGCACGTTATGTATTGGTAAATATTACTTATGGAGAGGATGAAATTACCATGGATGAGTTGGGCGAGATAACTGATTATATTCAGGATGCTGCAGGAATGACAGCTGAAGTAATTAAAGGTTATGGAGTTGATTTATCACTTGGAGATAAAGTTAATGTTACCATTATCGCGACTGGATTTAACTCTAACAAAGATGCAGGAATTTACATGGAGAAAAAAGCTCCTGAAAGAATTGTTAGGCATTTGATGGATGAGGTGAAAAAGGAGGAAGTTCCAGTAATTCCTGTTCTAGCTGAAACTAAAGAAGTGGAAGAAACTTTTATCAGTGAAGCGGTAGAAATGGTTTCGTATATAAAGGAAGAAACAAAAGAGGAAACTATCGAAACTATTGTGAACGAAGAAATAGTGAACGAAGAAGTACTAGAAGAGGTAACTGAAGAGATAGAAGAAACCCATGAACCTTTCGTTTTTGTAAGAGAAGAAGTTGTAGAAGAAAAAGTGGAAGAGATTGTAGAAGAAAAAAATGATTTCACTTTTGAATTTGAAATTACTAACACAGCAAATACTGAATCCTTTGAAGAGCCCTTTGTTTTTTCCAATAATGAAGCAGAGCAATTTGTTTCAGAAGTGGAAAAAGAAAAAGAGATTACTGCAAAAGTTGAAAACGATGAGCAGTTAAGAAAAGCTCAGGATCGGGTTGCCAAATTAAAAGCATTGAGCCATAAACTTAAAACTCCAAATGGTTTAGCGGAGTTGGAAAACGAACCTGCTTACAAAAGAAGAAATATTAATTTGGCGACAACACCTCATTCTTCGGAATCTCAAGTGTCACGTTATACATTGACAGAAGGAGATGATAAAAAAGTTGAGATTAAACCAAACAATTCTTTTTTGCACGATAATGTTGATTAATTAGTTGTTTGATGAATTAAAAAAGGCTGTCTTATTAAGACAGCCTTTTTTGTTTTTATTTTAACTACTTTACAAGAAGATATAAATTAATCAATATCAATTTCGTAAAGCCAATAATAAAGCAATAGCCTATTTTCCTCCTAGTCCTATTGGACTGCCTACACGAGTCATAGCGCATCTAAATCCAATACAATCAGTTGACTGACGTTGATCAAGGAATCGTCTTGTTCCTGGAACCATCCAATAAGCACGGTCTTTCCATGAACCACCTTTGTAAACTCTTGCTTTATCGTTTATTAAGGATGTACCACTACCACCAACCAATGTTGCTGGATAATCATACATTCCACTACTTTCAGGTTTACCTCCCTGAGCAGCTTTGTCATAAGGTGTTGTTTCTGTCCATGAAGGATTACTTAATGCAGTCTGAGATTTTAAGTCACCATCTAAGTAGTTAATATTATCCGCATATTTATAATTTCTTCGCTCATCTAGGTTATCATCTTTTACAGCAACACTAACATCCCGCCATAAAACCATCCCAGGAATACTTACAATATTACTGTCAGAGTCATATTTCAAGGAGTCATTAATCTTAATGCCATCAACATCACGGACTTGCGTTTTAAATACATTGCCACGGAATGGTCTGAAATCGGATTTATCCTCAGGAGAAAGAGGACGATAAACATCCATTACCCATTCACTTACATTACCTGCCATATTATATAGTCCATAGTCATTTGGCCAATAAGAAAATACTGGTGTAGTAACATCTCCGGCATCATTAAGAGCACCTGCAACTCCCATCATGTCACCATTACTACGTTGGAAATTCGCAAACATTTTACCTAGGTATTTATCGTCAGCATTACGAACTCCATGCATATTCCAAGGGTAAAGTTTTCTTTCTTTAATATCTTCATTTATTGTGTTTCCAATTAACCCATAGGCTGCAAATTCCCATTCAGCTTCAGTTGGGAGTCTATAACGAGGTAGGAAAATTCCATCCTCCATGCGAACTAATCGGTCTCCGCCATTAGGGTCTTTGGAAGGAATAGGAGATAAAACCGTTCCTTGCCATTTGCCTGCTAAATATTCATCTGTATTAAAATAATCATTTTCAGTAGGAGTAGGTGCCATTCCCAAAATACCTTCACGAATTAATATGAACTCATTTACCCTATCAGTACGCCAAGCACAGAAATCATTCGCTTGTAGCCAATTTATACCAACTACAGGATAATCTCTGTAAGCAGGATGGCGTAAATAATATTCAACATAGGGTTCATTGAATGCTAATCGGTTACGCCAAACTAAAGTATCAGGCATAGCTTTTTTCACAACATCAGGGAAGTTGGCATTAAATACACGTGCAGTCCAATGTAAATATTCAAGGTAATCTAAATTACGTACTTCCGTCTGATCCATATAAAAGGAAGATACAGTAACTCTTCTTGGAATAGCATTCCAATCGTATGTTACATCTTGCTCTGCTCTTCCCATTGTAAAAGTGCCTCCCTCAATAAGAACCAATCCTGGTCCAGTTTCTTGTTCTTCATAAGCAGGAACATCGAACCCTCCATTTTTAGGATTGTTATATTCCCAAGCAGTCACAGGAGATCTTTCTTTACCACAGGAAAAAAGTGTTATAATTCCAGTAAAAAAAGCAATTTTTGATACGTTTTTCATTTCTAATTTAATTTATATATACTTCTAAATTGATATTCAAATAAATAATTGTTTGGGTAAACTAAAAAGAAGGGCAATTAACTGTTCTTACATGTTTCTTCTTTGGTTTACAATGTAAAATTAAAGAGCATGAAATTTCATGAGAACCCGCAGTTGCATTAGTTAATTTTGAAACTGTAATGTCATAACTGTAACCAACTTTAAAATGAGCTTGCTGAAAACCTATTAATGCAATAAATGCATCTTGATTTCGATACCATAAACCTCCAACAATTGATCCTTTTGTGGCATATAGGCCTAAGTTAAGTTGTTGAAAAGTCCCTTGCTGTTGATACAATACATTTGGAGATACAGTAACTTCATTTCTTTTATCTCCAATTTGAAATAATGCACCTACATGTCCTGTAAGTTTCATTGGAAGTTGACTAGTTCCGATAAATCCTTCATTTGGTTGAGTCAGATGGTTAGCAGCAAAGCCAAAATAGAATCGTTTTGTATATCCAAAAACTCCAGCAGAAAAATCAGCATAAGAAACTTTTGATTTGCCAGGAATTTCTCTAGTGTTATAAACAAAACCCATTCTTTCATCAATCATATCACCGAAGGTTAGTTTGCTCCAATCAATACTTTTTTCAAAATAGGAGGCTTCTAATCCAAATCGTAAGGAAAATTTTCGATTTACATTTAATAGATATGAATACATTCCACTTGCATTAAAAGTTGTTAAAGTTCCCTGTCCTGCTCTGTCATCATAAACGAGCAAGCCCAAGCCTCCTTTAAGAGCATCGAAGTGTTGATCATATGAAGCCGAGTAAGTAACATAAGTTCCAGAAATTGCCGGCCATTGGTTTCGGTAGTTTAAACAAAACCTCGGACAGTTAGCAGTTCCTGCCATAGCAGGATTAAGATAAAGAGGGTTTGCGTAAAATTGTGTAAATTCAGGGTCTTGAGCAAATAAGTTATTGCTACAACCTGATGAAACAGACACAATTATAAGTAAAACAACACGTTTTAACATACTCGATTTATTTAGTAGAGCGCAATAATACACAATAAAATTATAAATTGTATCGTTTTGGTGTTTTTTTTTCTTAGATTTCTTACATATAACAGAAAACAAGACAAATGATACATATTATTATATGAAGTATTTTGTTTTCGTATTAAACTCGGAACATAAATTTTAACCAAAAAGATTGAATACTGACTGCATCATTTCTCTAAACCATTTTTCTGGATATGTTGCAATATTTCCAAAATTAGTTTGTTTTGGTTTTCTAAATGCATCAAAATTGTTTCAATTTCATATTCAGCTTTAGTATTCACTTCAAAATCGGCTTCTGCACGAGCTTCAGAATGTGCAGATTGCAAATTTTGCCCTATCATTATTAATGGCATCAAGAATATTTGTATCATATTTGATAGAAAAAGCCACAATACAAATGCAGGATAAGGGTCAAATCTCATCGCAGCGGGACCAATTGAATTCCAACCTAACCACCCAAAAGTCCAAATAAAAATAATGATAAAGAAACCCATTGTTCCTACGTGCTCTGTAATCCATAAAGCTAATCTATCCATTTTAGAAAGACGATTTTTGTGTTCAATGTTTATGTTTTTAATGGGCTTTCGATGTTTTCTAATTTCGTCTAACGATATAGGTTGTTTATTTTCCATAAATAAAATTCTTAGTTTATGGGTGCAAATTACATTATAATTTAGGATAAAG